>JBKOYU010000555.1:0-4256 GCA_046725575.1 Actinomycetota bacterium
CGACGGGCAGTGGTACCGCAGCTACGGCAACGAGCTGTGGGAGTTCACACCCGAGGGCCTGATGGCGCGGCGGGAGGCCAGCATCAACGACGTGAAGATCGACGAGTCGGACCGGCGCTACTTCGGCCCGCGGCCGGAGTCGGAGTACGGGCTCGACATCCCTTTGATGTGACGTGAAGCCCGGGAGGTCGCCGGTGAGGGTTCACGGGTGGTCGGGTTATTCGCCGGCGGGGAAGTCGATGACCAGGCCGCGGTCGTGGTGCCACCGATGGCCGGGGATCACGACGACGGGCGGCCGGGCGATCGTGTTCGGGGTGGCGACGATGCCCGGGCGCGGCGTCGGCTCGTACGAGTAGGTGCCCGCGTTGGCGATGCCGGCCAGGCCGAGGGCAGCGCTGCCGAGGATGCCTGCCGAGACGGCGGGCAGGGCGATGTAGCGGGCGAAGCTGCGGGTGATGGTGGTGGCCATTTCTGAATCCTCCTGTGGTGGTGGGTATTTCGGTTCTCCTGCCGGTCTGTCCGGCGTTGAGATAACTCTTTCGCATCGTGTAGGTGACGTCTGTCGGCTGATCGGCGGTTCGATCGGGTGAATTCCGTGTCCCCCGATCGGTGGATAACCGGCTACGTCCCAATGAAGAAGCCCTCCCCAAGGGCTACTTTGGGGAGGGCTTCGGTCTAGGTGATCAGCGGGTGTAGCTCGGCTGCAGGTCGGCGAGGTGGTGCACGCCGTGGTGCCAGTACCAGCCCGGCTGGGCCTCCGGTGCGGGGTGCGCCCTGACCGTCGGCGTCGCGACGATGTTCGGCTGCTGCACGTCGGTGGTGGCCGCGCTGGCCGCGCCGGCCAGGCCGAGGGCTGCACCGCCGATGATGCCGGCCGAGACGATCGGCAGGGCGAGGTAGCGGGCGAAGGTGTTCATGTGAGTTCTCCTGTCTCCGTTGACTTTTGGTGTCTTGCGCCGGTGTGTTCCGGCGATGACTCAAGACTGCCGTCCCGCGGACGTCTTGTATGTCCGGCAATCGGACGGCGACACGGATGAATCGTGTGTCCTCCAATCGGACGAACAACGGGCCGGTGCTGTGCGACGCTGGCTGCATGACCAGCGAAAAGGTGCGTGTAGTGGTCGGTGACGACCATCCGCTGTTTCGCGACGGGGTCGTCCGGGCGCTCACCTCGAGCGGCTCCATCGAGGTGGTGGCCGAAGCCGACGACGGACTCTCGGCGCTGGAAGCGATCAGGACGCACTCCCCACAGGTAGCTCTGCTGGACTACCGCATGCCGGGCATGGACGGCGCAGAGGTGGCGGCCGCGGTACAACGAGACGAGCTGCCGACCCGGGTGCTGCTGGTGTCGGCGCACGACGAGTCGGCAATCGTGTTCCGCGCGCTCCAAGAGGGCGCCGCCGGCTTCCTGCCGAAGGAGTCGACCAGAACCGAACTGATAAACGCGGTACTGGACTGCGCGAAGGGCCGAGACGTAGTGGCGCCGAGCCTCGCGGCGGGCCTGGTTGGAGAGATCCGCAGACGAGCCGAACCGGAAGGCCCGGTGCTCAGCCCGCGCGAACGGGAAGTGCTGAAGCTGATCGCCGCGGGCAGCAGCATTCCCGCGATGGCCAAGGAGCTGTTCCTCGCGCAGTCGACCGTCAAGACCCACGTGCAGCGGCTCTACGAGAAACTCGGCGTCAGTGACCGGGCCGCCGCCGTCGCCGAGGCGATGCGCCGCAAGCTCCTGGAGTAGCGTGGCGCGCCCCGTCCAACAATTCGTTGACTACCTCGCCGCGGAACCCGTACGCGTCTCGGCCATGCTGCGGCTGCCGCTGATCGGCCTGATCGCCGTGCTGGTGTGGATATGGGAGGTCGACCACTGGCTCCCGGGGTTGTACGCCGTGATCCTCGGCGTGTACGCGGTGGCGGCGCTGCTGTGGCTGCTGGCCGTGCTGAAGGGGCCGGTGCCGCGGTGGGGAGACTGGGCGTCGACGGCCGTCGACCTCTTGGTGATCATCACGCTGTGCCTGGTGTCGGGCGGGGCGACTGCGGCGCTGCTGCCGGTCTTCTTCCTGCTTCCGATCTCGGTGGCGTTCCAGGACCGGCCTGCGTTGACGGCGATCATCGGAACCGTCACGGCGGTGGGCTATCTGGCGGTGTGGATCTTCTATTCCAAGCGCGACGACAAGGTGGGATTGCCGAACATGGTGTACACGCACTTCGGCTTCCTGCTCTGGTTGGCCGTCGCGGTGACCGCACTGTGTTACGTGCTCGCACGTCGGTCCGCGCGGGTGAAGGCTCTGCAGGAGATGCGGCGTCAACTGGTCTCGGAGGCAATGCAATCCGACGAGCGGCACAACCGCGAGGTCGCCGAGCACCTTCATGACGGCCCGCTGCAGACGCTACTGGCCGCGCGGCTGGAACTGGACGAGGCGCGGGAACGAAATCCGGACCCCGCGCTCGACATGGTCTACGCGGCGTTGCAGGAAACCGCGACAGGACTACGCTCGACCGTCACCGAGCTGCATCCGCAGGTGCTCGCCCAACTCGGGCTCACTCCGGCGGTGCGAGAACTGTTGCGGCAGTACGAGTCCCGTACCGATCTGGCCGTGGAGGCCGACCTCGAGGATGTGGGCAAGCCCGAGTCTCAGGCGTTGCTGTACCGTGCTGCGCGCGAGCTGCTGACCAACATTGGCAAGCACGCGAAGGCCACCACGGTCAGGGTCGGCCTGATGCGCAAGGGCGACCGCATCGTCTTGACGATCGACGACGACGGAACCGGCTTCGATCCGGCGATCGTGGCGCAGTATGTCGCCGACGGCCACATCGGCTTGGGCTCGCTGCTGGCGCGGTTCGACGCGATGGGCGGCGCGATGGAGATCAATTCGCAGACCGGCTACGGCACCCAGGTGACGGTGACGTCGCCGCCCGAGCCGGGCTCGGTTACGTCGTCAAGCCCCGCGCGATGACCAGCCGCTGAATCTGGTTGGTGCCCTCGAAGATCTGGGTGATCTTGGCCTCGCGCATGTAGCGCTCGACGCGGTAGTCGCGGGTGTAGCCGACGCCGCCAAACACCTGTACAGCGTCGGTGGTGACCTTCATCGCCGCGTCGGTGGCCACCAGCTTCGCCACGCTGGCCTGCTGCGAGTACGGCCGGCCCAAGTCACGTCGACGCGCTGCGTCGAGATACGTCGCCCGAGCGCTGGCGACCGCCGCGGCCATGTCGGCCAACACGAAGCCCAGCCCTTGATGGTCAATGATCTTGCGGCCGAACGTCGTTCGCTCGTTCGCATACTTAACGGCCTCGTCCAGCGCCGCCTGCGCAAGCCCGACGGCGACGGCGGCGATGCCCAGCCGCCCGGAATCCAAAGCGGAGAAAGCGATCTGCAGGCCCTGGCCCTCCGCGCCGATCAACCGGTCGGCCTCGATGTGGGCGTGGTCGTAGAACGCCGACGTCGTCGGGACAGCGTGCAGGCCCATCTTCTCTTCGGGCTTACCGAAACTCAGGCCCGCAAGATCGCCCGGCACGAGGAAGCACGACACCCCACGCGAGCCTTCCCCGGTGCGCGCGAACAACGTGTAGAAATCCGCCCGCCCGCCATGGGTGATCCACGACTTGGAGCCGTTGATCACATAGCCGCCGTCGGACTTTGTCGCCTTACATTGCAACGCCCCCGCATCCGATCCCGCCTGCGGCTCGGACAGGCTGTACGCGCCGATCTGCTCGCCCGACAGCATGCCCGGCAGCCAACGCTGCTTCTGTTCGTCGGTACCGAACGCCAACAGCGGATGCGACGACAGGCTGTGCACACTGACCGCCACCGCAACCGCCGCCCACCGCGCCGCGATCTCCTCGAGCACCTGCAGGTAGACCTCGTAGGGCTGGCCGCCGCCACCCCATTCCTCGGGTTGCGGCAAGCTGAGCAGCCCCGCGGCACCCAGTTGGGCGAACACGCCCTCCGGATAGGTCTCGGCCTTCTCATGCGCATCCACGATCGGGTCGAGCACCTTATCCGCGATATCGCAGGTCAGCGCGATGAGATCTTCCGCATCCTGTGACGGCAACAGCCGGTCGACTGCCATGGTCATGCACTGTATCCCCGCAAGACCGACCTTGATTTAGCTGTGACTCGCGGTCGCGGTTAAGGTGTGTCTCGCAGCAGTCAATTGGGTAGGGGAGCAGACGGTCACGTCATGACAGAGCAGACGACGGTCGGGGTGATCCGGGAGTCCGGGGCTGATGAGCGGCGGGTGGCGCTGGTACCGAAGGCGGT
>JBKOYU010000111.1:0-9743 GCA_046725575.1 Actinomycetota bacterium
GGATCAGGATGCCGGCGCCGTCACCGCTGTTGGGTTCGGCACCCGCGGCGCCGCGGTGTTCGAGGTGTTCCAGAGCGACGAGCCCGTCGGCGACGATGGCGTGCGAGCGGCGGCCCTGGATGTCGGTGACCATGGCGACGCCACAGGAATCCGACTCGTTCTCTGGGTCGTACAAGCCCTGGCGGTCGGGCAATGCCGAAAACAGCATTGGACGGTACCTCCGCAGTCCGGAAAATCTTGGTCCGGGACTGCACCGGCCCGGTTGTCGATTGTATCAGCGCAGCTGCGGAACTACCCGGTAAGAAGCGTGGGGACCAGCGGGAACCCGGGCAGATTTCGTACCACCGTCCAGATGACGGCGGCGACGGCGATGACGACGATCGCGGGCATGGGCATCAACGACTGCCCGCGGCGCCAGCGCACCAGAAGCCAGGCCGCCAGCAGCGGCAGGCCGACGAGGAGGAAGACGTTGTCGACGACGGCGGCGGCGAAGTCGCCGTGCAGCACGTCGTGGGTCATCCGCAAGCCGCCACACCCGGGGCAATTCCAGCCCGTCAGCGCCTTGAACGGGCAGACCGGAAATACGAAGTCCTGGCTGTGCGGATCGCCGAGACCCACGTAGGCGAGGCCGCCCATGAGTACGGCGCCGGTACCGAGTGCGCCGTAGAGCCGTCCCCGGCTGGTGGCGCTAGGTGCCATCGCGCAGTGGACGCCCCTCCGGGTCGCGGACCTTGTCGGTGAACAGCAGGACCGCGTCGACGATGCCCCAGACGACTGCACCGAGGCCGCAGGTGATCAACCCGACGACGAGCTGCGCGATGCCCAGCCCGGTGTAGCCGAGGTAGATGCGGCCGATGCCGACCAGACCGAACAATCCAATCAGCTGCAACAGACCTGCAACCAACTTGGACTTGTCCGATAGCGGCTCGCCGGTCAGCGGATGGCGGCCATATGGCGCGGCCGGATCCACGTACGCCGGCGGATACGGCCCAGGGGGCGGCGGGTACTGCCCTGGCGGAGGCGGATATTGGCCGGGCGGCGGGTAACCCGGCTGCTGCGGGGGCGGTGTATAGGGGCTGCCACTCTCGCTGCCACTGAACTGCGGCTCGGTCATGGCACCCAGCATGCCAGAGCGAGACGTCCGCTCGTAAGTAAGGAAACCCGCCGAATAGTGGCCGGGTAAGCCAACCCCATCAGAACGGCGGCGGTTCGCCGTCCCCCTCCGTGGGTGTTAAGAGCTCGGCATAGAACGCGTCGCGTGCTGCGCGTCTTGCTTCTCGGCTTTGGCGGTTCTGCATCGCAGACTGTGCCTGCGAGCGCATCCAACCGCTGCTCAAACGCATGGCCGTCGGTGGCAAAGACATTGGCGGCCCTGTGGATAACTTTCTTCGGTCAGCGATTACGGCGCAGCCAGCGACTTAGACGTCCGCCGGATTCCTGGGCCGGCTCAGGCTCGTCGACCGTCGCCTCGACTTTGGCCTCCTCGAGGACCCCCGTCTTGGGTTCCTCCTCGGCGGCGGAATCGGCTTCCTCGACCACCGCTTCTGCTTCCTCGGCTGCCTCTTCTTCAGACGGTTCGACTTCAGCGTCCTCTACCGCGGCTTCGGCGTCCTCGGTCTCCGGTTCATCGGGCTCTGAGTCGTCCGACTCGGCAGCCGCTTCGGCCTGCTCGGCTTCCTCACCCGCCTCCGCGAATTCCTCGGCCTTCGCAATGTCCTCCGCCGGAGCCTCGGTTACATCCTCGACGAGAGCTTGGGCTTCGGCGGCCGCCTCCGACAATGACTCTTCGGCCTCGTCGGCGGCTTCGGCGTCAGCGCTTTCCGACTCCATCTCTGTCTCGTCGTCATCCGCTTCAGCCTCGGTTTGCGGTTCTTCGTCCTCCGCCGCTTCAGCCTCCGCGGTCACCTCATCGGCCGCTTCGGCGTCAGCGGTTTCCGGCTCCGCGTCCGCAACTGGCTCTTCGGCTTCCGCCTCGGTCTCGACTTGCGGTTCCGCCGCTTCAGCCTCCGCGGTCACCTCATCCGCCACGGCAAGATCCTCGGCGGATTCGGCTTCAGGTTCTTCGGGCTCTGCCTCGCCATCTGCGGCGAATTCCTCGGCTTGTTCAACGGTTTCGGCTGGCACCCCGGCGACGTCGGCAGCGAGTTCTTCAGCTTCAGTAACGTCGGCGCTGAATTTCTCGGCCTCACTGGCGGCCTCGGCGTCTTCGTCCTCCGCGTCACCCGCGGCCTTGGCAGCGGCGACGACACCCGTCGTGGCGGCCACCGCCGTCAGCTCCTTCGCGAATGTCTCGACCGTGTCTTCTACCTCCTCCGGCTTGCCGGCAAGGGAGGCGGGATCCTCTCGGCCCTTTGGCGCGACCATGATGTACACCACCGCGCCGATGAACACGAACGTCGACGTGAACGAATTGATCCGAATTCCCGCGATGTGTGTCGCCACGTCGCTGCGCATCAGCTCGACCCAGAATCGGCCAACGCAGTAGCCCGCCACATACACCGCGAATAGCCGGCCGTGACCTATCTTGAATCGCCGGTCGATATAGATCAGCGCTGCGAAAACCAAGAGATTCCACAGCAATTCGTACAAGAACGTCGGGTGGACCACCTCGATCAACTGGCCCGTCGACGCACCGTTCAACGTGTCGAGCGCGCCGTTGACGTCACGGCGCTCATAGATCTCCAGGCCCCACGGCAGCGTCGTCGGCCGTCCGTACAGTTCCTGGTTGAAGTAGTTACCCAAGCGGCCAATGGCCTGTGCCAGAACGATTCCCGGCGCGATCGCGTCACCGAACGCCGGTAACGGAATGCCCTTCTGCCGGCACCCGATCCACGCACCGACGCCGCCCAGTGCCACCGCGCCCCAGATGCCAAGGCCGCCGTCCCAAATCCGCAGCGCCCCCGCCAGACCCGCTCCGTCGTCACCGAAGTAGGTCCGCCAGTCCGTGATGGCATGGTACAGCCGCCCACCAATAAGGCCGAACGGCACCGCCCACAACGCAATGTCGTAGATGACCCCGGCTTGGCCGCCACGGGCAACCCAACGCCGATCGCCGAGCACCAGCGCCACCACGATGCCCACGATGATGAACAAGGCATACGCCCGGAGCGGTACCACGCCCAGATGCCATACGCCCTGCGACGGGCTGGGAATGTAGGCCAGGTAAGTCGTCGTCACGCAGTAATCCTCTGCCGCACACCGTCGGCGAGTTCCACGGTCAACGACCGCACCGCCGGAATACCGTCCTTCAACGCCGACACCAAGGCCGACCCCACGATGACCCCGTCCGCATAGGCGCCGATTTCTGCCGCCTGCTCGCGGGATCGCACGCCCAATCCGACGCCGACCGGAATGTCCGACACTGCTTTCACCCGGCGCACCAGTTCGGGCGCCGCCACCGACACCGCGTCACGCGCACCCGTCACCCCCATTGTCGAAGCGGCATAGACGAATCCACGCGACGCCTGGGCCGTCGCCGCCAACCGCTCGGGCGTCGACGATGGTGCCACCAAAAAGATCCGGTCCAGATCGTGGGCATCGGACACGGCCAACCACTCGTCGGCCTCGTCCGGAATCAGGTCAGGCGTGATCATCCCGAGCCCGCCCGCAGAGGCCAGGTCACGTGCGAATGCGTCGACGCCCCAGCGCAACACCGGATTCCAATACGTCATCACCACGGCCCGACCGCCGGCCTTGCTGATCGCCTCGACCGCAGCCAGCGCGTCGCGCACCCGCACCCCGCCGTGCAATGCCGCCTCGGTGGCGGCCGCAATAACGGGTCCGTCCATCCCCGGATCCGAGTATGCGATGCCGACTTCGATGATGTCGCAACCGGATTCCACCATGGCCGTCATCGCCGAAATCGACGTCGGAACATCGGGGTAACCGGTCGGCAGGTAGCCAATCAACGCCGAACGGCCCTCCGCGCGGCACCCCTCAAACAGGGGCGCAAGCCGGCTCATGATGCACCGTCCAACAGGCCGAACCACTTGGCGGCCGTCTCGACATCCTTGTCGCCGCGGCCCGACATGTTCACCAGGATGATCGACCCGCGGCCCAACTCAACGCCAAGCTTCAACGCGCCTGCGACCGCATGCGCGGATTCGATCGCGGGGATGATGCCCTCGGTCTTGCACAACAGCGAGAAGGCGTCCATCGCCTCTGCGTCGGTGATGGGCCGGTACTCCGCGCGGCCGGTGTCCTTCAGGAACGCATGCTCGGGGCCGACGCCGGGGTAGTCCAAACCCGCTGAGATCGAATGCGATTCGATGGTCTGCCCGTCTTCGTCCTGCAACAGATACGAGAACGACCCCTGAAACGCGCCCGGCGACCCACCGGTGAACGTCGCGGCGTGCCGCCCGGTCTCGACACCGTCGCCCGCCGCCTCGTAGCCGACGAGCCGAACCCCCGGATCGTCGATGAACGCGTGGAAGATGCCGATCGCGTTCGACCCGCCGCCCACGCACGCCGTCACCGCGTCAGGCAACCGGCCCGCCTGCTCGACGATCTGCACCCGCGCTTCCAGCCCGATCACTCGCTGAAAGTCGCGCACCATGGTCGGGAACGGATGTGGGCCCGCCGCCGTGCCGAAACAGTAATAGGTGTTGTCCGCGTTGGTGACCCAGTCACGGAACGCCTCGTTTATCGCGTCCTTCAAGGTCTTGGAGCCGGCCTCGACCGACACCACGGTCGCGCCGAGCAGCCGCATCCGCGCCACGTTCAGCGCCTGCCGCGCCGTGTCGATTGCCCCCATGTAGACGACACACTCGAGTCCCAGCAGCGCGCACGCCGTCGCCGTCGCCACCCCATGCTGTCCCGCACCGGTCTCGGCAATGACCCGTGCCTTGCCCATCTGGCGCGCCAGCAGCGCCTGACCCAGCACGTTGTTGATCTTGTGAGATCCGGTGTGGTTGAGGTCTTCTCGCTTCAGAAAGAGCCGTGCGCCACCCGCATGGTCGCTGAGCCTCGAAGCTTCGTACAACGGCGACGGCCGCCCGCTGTAATGCCGCTGCAGCCGGTCCAGTTCGTCGAGGAAAGTCTGGTCGCCGCGGGCCTTTTCGTATGCGGCGGTGACCTCTTCGATGACGGCCATCAGCGCCTCGGGGACGAACCGCCCGCCGTAGACACCGAAATGGCCACGCGCATCAGGATCGTGGACGGTGGGTTCGGCCACGGCGGCGCTGGAACGCGGCAACTCCGGGCCGGCGAGATCGGCCACTTGTCAGCGGGCGGGTTTCGGGCAGGACGGATGCGTGCCTGCGGTGACCAAATCGGCAACGGCGCCGCGGGGATCGCCACTGGTGACCAGCCCCTCGCCGACGAGCACTGCGTCAGCGCCGGCCCCGGCGTACGCGAGCAGATCGGCGGTGCCGCGTATCCCCGACTCCGCGATCCGAATGACTTTGCTCGGCAGCCCCGGCGCGATGCGCGCAAAGCAATCACGATCGACGTCAAGCGTCTTGAGGTCGCGCGCATTGACGCCGATGACCTTCGCGCCCGCCTGCAGCGCGCGATCGGCCTCCTCCTCGGTGTGCACCTCCACGAGCGCCGTCATCCCCAGCGACTCGGTGCGATCCAGCATCGACACCAGCACCGACTGCTCCAATGCGGCGACGATCAGCAGCAGCATGTCGGCGCCGTGCGCGCGAGCCTCGTGAATCTGGTACGGCCGGACGATAAAGTCCTTGCGCAACACCGGAACTGACACCGCCGCGCGCACCGCGTCGAGATCGTCGAGCGAACCGTTGAACCGGCGCTGCTCGGTCAGCACGCTGATGATGCGCGCCCCGCCGTCCTCATACGCGCGCGCCAGCTTCGCCGGATCGGAGATCGATGCGAGCTCGCCACGCGACGGGCTTGCCCGCTTCACTTCCGCGATCACCCCGATGCCCGGTTCGCGCAACGCCGCGAGCACGTCCAGCGGCGGCGGCGCATCCTTGGCCATCTCCTTGATCTCGGCGAGGGGAACCACGGCCTCACGAGCGGCGACGTCGGCGCGGACTCCCTCGATTATGGAGTCGAGCACAGTCGCCGAACTCATACCCGTCGCGGACCTTCCTCTGAGTGCGCTTGATCTCCAACGAAGGGTAGCCGCCACTACACCACGATCGATCACCGACCCTTGTTGTCTGTATCGGTCGGGTCTCGCCCCTCGTCGAGGGCGTCCCAGATCGCCCGCTCGGACGGCGCGGTGGCCTCCTGCGGCGACGGCGCGCCACGACGCTCATAGCGGGCCGCCTCGGGCTTGGCCCTGGCCGCCGAGCGCACCAGCAGCACCGCACCGACGAGCGTGACCACCGCGGCCACCAACGTGATGATCGCGCCACCGTAGTGGCGCTGCGTGTCGACCAGGTTTGCCACTGGCACGTCCGCGATGTGCGCGGCCCGTACTGCGACGTCGCGGATCACCCACAGGCTGATCGCCAGGTAGGCCATCCCCGCGCTCGCCGCGGCGACGAGCACCGCGAGCAACCGCAGCGGCCAGCCCCGCACCGCCAGCGCCGCCACCGCGGCGGCCACCAGTAGCACCGCCAGCGGCACCACCGCCGTCGACCACGACGCCCCGTTCAACGCCGTCGTCTTGGGCTGCCCGAGCCCGTCGAACGACTGCACGTTGACCCAGACCAGTCGCGACGCCGCCCAGAGCGCTGCCGCGGACAGCAGCAGCAGGAGCTGGGCCAGACGGATCACGGCTCGGTCAGCGTTTCCGCCGCGGCGATCGCGTTCAGCACCGCCTTGGCCTTGTTGGCCGCCTCGGTGTACTCGTAGGGGCCGTTGGAGTCGGCCACGACTCCACCGCCGGCCTGCACGTACGCGGTGCCGTTGCGCATCAGCGCGGTGCGGATGGCGATCGCGAAGTCGGCGTTGCCTGCGAAGTCCAGGTAACCCAGCACGCCGCCGTAGAGGCCGCGACGGGTCTTCTCGACCTCCTCGATCAGCTCCATCGCCCGCACCTTCGGGGCGCCCGACAGCGTGCCGGCGGGAAAGCATGCGGTGACGGCGTCCAGCGCGGTCTTATCGTCGGCGAGCTCCCCGTGCACCGTCGACACGATGTGCATGACGTGGCTGTAGCGCTCGATGTGGCTGTAGTCCTCGACGCGCACAGTGCCGGGGCGGCAGACCCGGCCCAGGTCGTTTCGCCCGAGATCGACAAGCATCAGGTGCTCGGCGCGTTCCTTGTCGTCGTGCAGCAGCTCCTTCTCGAGCAGCAGGTCCTCTTCCTCGGTCTGCCCGCGCCACCGCGTGCCCGCGATCGGATGCGTCGACGCCCGGCCTTCCTTGACCGTCACCAACGCTTCGGGACTGGAGCCGACGATCGAAAAGTCCAGCCCGCCATCCGCATTGGGCACGTTGAGCAGGTACATGTACGGGCTCGGGTTGGACACTCGCAGCATCCTGTACACGTCGAGCGGGTCGGCGTCGGTGTCCATCTCGAACCGCTGCGACGGCACCACCTGGAACGCCTCGCCTGCTTCGATGTCGTCGACGAGCTTCTCTACGATCGCGCTGTACTCCTGGACAGTGCGCTGCGCGCGGTGCAACGGCTCGGGACGGCTGAATGTCGCGACGGTCGACGGCAGGTGCGCGGAAAGCGCGGCGGTCATCACGTCGAGGCGTTTGACCGCGTCGTCGTATGCCCAGTCCACCCGCTCCTCGGTGCCGTTCCAGTTCACCGCATTGGCGATCAGCGTGATGGTGCCTTCGTGGTGGTCGACCGCGGCGATGTCGGTGGCCAGCAGCAACAGCATGTCGGGCAGCCCGAGGTCGTCGACCGCCAGCGACGGCAGCCGCTCCAGCCGTCGCACCAGGTCGTAGGCGAAGAACCCGACCAGCCCACTGGACAGCGGCGGCAGGCCCGGCAGCGGTTCGGTCTTGAGCAGCTCCAGCGTCGCCCGCAGCGCCTGCAGTGGATCGCCGCCGCGCGGCGCGTCCTGGGGCGTCGTGCCCAGCCACACCGCCTCGCCGTCGTGCACCGTCAATGCGGACGGCGCACCCGCGCCGATGAACGACCACCGCGACCACGACCGGCCGTTCTCGGCCGACTCCAGCAAGAACGTCCCGGGCCGGTTGGCGGCCAGCTTGCGGTACGCCGACAGTGGGGTCTCACTGTCGGCGAGCACCTTGCGGGTCACCGGCACCACGCGGTGCTCGGCGGCCAGCGCCCGGAAGTCCTCGCGCGAGGTGGTGATCAGCTGCGATGAGCGCTCGCGCGAAGAGCCGACGGCAAGGTTGGCGGTCGTTTGCACGGATCAATCCTCCCAGACCGGTACCAAAGGACCGGCATCAAGTCAGGCGTAGCGTGAACACCCGTGACACCTCTAAAACGGAGTGACCAGGTAGCCGAGTTCGAACTACCGGACCAAACGGGCACTGTGCGAAGCCTCACCGAGCTGCTCGCCGACGGCCCGATCGTGCTGTTCTTCTACCCCGCGGCGATGACGCCGGGCTGTACCAAGGAGGCCTGCCACTTCCGCGATCTGGCCTCCGAGTTCGCCGCGGTCGGCGCCAGCCGCGTCGGCATCAGCGCCGATCCCGTTGAGAAGCAGGCGAAGTTCGCGGATAAGGAGAAGTTCGACTATCCGCTGCTATCCGATACCGACGGCACCGTCGCCACGCAGTTCGGCGTCAAGCGCGGCCTGCTCGGCAAGCTCATGCCCGTCAAGCGGACGACGTTCGTGATCGACACCGACCGCACCGTGCTCGACGTGATCGCCAGCGAGTTCAGCATGGACACCCACGCCGACAAGGCGCTCGAGACGCTGCGGCAGCGGCAATCGGCGTGACGCCGGTTCTGGAACTCGTCGATGTGACGTTTCGCCGCGACGGCAAGCAGATCATCGACGGCATCGCCCTGACGGTGCACGAGGGCGAGCACTGGGCGCTGTTGGGGCCCAATGGGGCAGGCAAGAGCACGCTGCTCGGCTTCTGCGCCGCGGTCACCTTTCCCACGACGGGAACCGTGCGCATCCTCGGCGAGCAGATGGGTCGCGTCGACCTGGCCCGGCTGCGCCATTCGATCGGGCACGTGAATCCGCGGCACCGCCTGCAATACCCGTTGACCGTGCGAGATGTCGTGCTCACCGGGATCACCGCCACGATCGACATCCCGATGCGCTGGACACCCACGGCCGACGAACTCCGCCGCGCCGACGACATGATCGAGACGGTGGGCCTGACCCGCAGGGCGGACGACGTCTGGCCCACCCTGTCGCATGGTGAGCGCGGCCGCACTCTCATTGCGCGCGCATTGATTTCGGATCCGCGACTGTTGCTGCTCGACGAACCCACCACGGGTCTCGACGTGGCCGCGCGGGAGCAGCTGCTGGAAACCATCGACACGCTGGACGAAACGCATCCCGAGGTGGCCTCGATCCTTGTCACGCATCACCTCGAGGAGCTGCCCACCACCACGACGCATGCGCTGCTCATCGCGGAAGGACGCACGGTCGCTGACGGTCCTGCACGCCAGACGGTGACAACCGAAAACGTCACGGCCGCATTCGCGCATCCGGTGGAGGTCCGCTACGACGAGGGCCGCTGGGTCGCCCGCACCAAGGCCATCCGCATCGACGTTTAGCCGGGGCCGAGCTCGACGTCCAGCCGCGAGGGCCAGTCCTCGTCCGCCATATCCGCCGATATCAAGACATCGCGCCAATCCCGTTGAGCCAGAGCGACCGCATCGCGCACCCGACCGAGATCGCCCCGACCCCACACAACGATGGCCGCTTGAACCCGCTCAGAAT
>JBKOYU010000607.1:0-3455 GCA_046725575.1 Actinomycetota bacterium
GGCGGAACTTGGCACCTGCCACGGCTGATCGGCCCGCGCCGCGCGGCGGCAGCTTACCTGCGCAACACCCCGATCACCGCCGCAGAAGCCCTCGACTGGGGACTGGTCAACGAGATCGTCCCCGCCGACGAACTCCGCTCCCGCGCAACGCTATTGGCCACTGAGCTGGCCAATGGGCCGACGGTGGCGTTCGGTACCATGCGTGCGCTGCTGCGCGAAAGCTGGCACAACGACCTGCCGACGCAGTTGGCCGCCGAGTCGCGGGGAATCAAGCTCACCGGCGACAGCGCCGATGCCGCCGCCGCCATCGCCGCGTTCGCCGCCAAACGTCAACCCGAATACACGGGAAGGTAGATCATGGCTGGACTCACTCACGACACCGACGAACACAAGGCCATCCGCGACAGCGTCGCCGGCATCGCCGACCGCTATGGCCCGCAGTACTTCCTGCAACGGGGCCGCAACGGCGAGGGCATCGAGGAGCTGTGGAAGGACCTCGGCGCGGCCGGGCTGCTCGGCCTGCACCTGCCCGAGGAGTACGGCGGCGGCGGGGGCGGCATGGCCGAAGCTGTCGTCGTCGTCGAGGAACTGGCCGCCCACGGCATGCCTCTGTTGATCTGGGTCATCTCCCCTGCGATCTGCGGCAACATCCTGGCCCAGCACGGTTCCGATGCGATGAAGAAGCGCTGGCTGCCCGTCATCGCCGACGGCAGCCAGAAAATGGCGTTCGGCCTCACCGAGCCAGACGCCGGGTCCAACAGCCACAACGTCAAAACGACCGCGCGCAAACACGGTGCGGGCTGGGTGATTTCGGGATCGAAATACTACATCTCGGCCGTGGACCAGTGCGATGCACTTCTCGTGGTCGCTCGTGACGGCGACCTGTCGACTTCCGAGAAGTCCCGGTTGTCGCTGTTCGTCGTGCCCACCGACGCGCCGGGATTGACCTACCAGCAGATCGACACCTCGATCGTGTCGCCCGACAAGCAGTTCACGGTGTTCCTCGATGACGTCGAGGTAGGGCCGCATGCGCTGATCGGCGATGCCGGAAACGGTTTGCGCCAAGTGTTTTCCGGGCTGAACCCCGAACGGATTCTGGTCGGGGCGTTGTCCACTGGCATAGGTCGCTACGCCATCGGCAAGGCCGCCGACTACGCGAGGGAACGCAAAGTGTGGTCGACGCCGATCGGGGCTCACCAGGGCATCGCCCACCCACTGGCCGAATCACACATCGCCGTAGAGCTGGGTCGACTGGCCACCGTCCGCAGCGCCGAACTTTTCGACGCCGGCCAACCCTGCGGCGAGGGCGCCAACATCGCCAAGTTCGCCGCCTCCGAGGCCGCGCTCAAGGCGCTCGATCAAGCCATCCAGACCCACGGCGGCAATGGCCTGTCCCATGAATATGGGCTCTCGGAACTGTGGTTCGTCACCCGCCTGATGCGCACCGCACCGGTGAGCCGCGAAATGGTCCTCAACTTCGTCGCGCAGACCTCCTTGGGCCTGCCCCGCTCCTACTGACCTTGACTCTGGAGGAAAAACCAATGGCGACAACGGAACACACCTTTGACGCCGTCGTGATCGGCGCCGGCGCCGGCGGGCTTTTCACCGCGGCCCGGCTGTCCCAGGCGGGATTCAAGTCGCTCGGTGTGGAACGTCTGGACAAGGTGGGTGGCCGGGCGTCCACCGACGACATCGACGGCTTCAAAGTCAACACCGGCGCGATCGTCATCGAGGTCGGCGGAATCACCCAGCAGACCTGCGAGGAGGTGGGAGCCCGGTTCGACATTCGTGAACCCCAACCACCGATCCTCTACCGCATCGGCGGCAAAGACGTCGACGTCACCGGTGGAGGATGGGGGTTCCTGCTGAGCAAGCTGACCCGGCAGGGCGCCAAACTGGTCAAGGGCATCGGCGCCGCCCGCAACGACAGCGGGCTGCCGGAAGACGAATTGTCCACCGCCGATTGGGTTTCGAAGTACACCAAGAACGAAGGCGTGCATGGAATCTTCCGCAACATGTGTGCATCGGTGTTCGCCGTCGGCTCCGAAGACCTTCCGGCGCGGGTGTTCTTGACCTACTTCACACGCAAGAGTGCGTTCAAGCGCTTCGGTTTCCATCCCGAGGGCACCATCGGGTTATGGCGGGCCCTGGCCGAGGTGGTGGAGAGCAAGGGGGGACAGGTGTGGCTGTCCACCCCGGTCACCAAAATTCTCTCCGAGGGCGACACCGTCACCGGCATTGAGGTGACTCGCGACGGTGCGCCGGTGCGGATCAACGCCCCAGTCGTGGTCAGCGACGTCGGTCCGGCAGCCACGGTGTCATTGCTCGGCGAGGACACTGTGCCCGCCGACTACCAGGAACTGGTGAAACGCGGCGACCGCCCGACATCGATGATCTCGGTCAACTTCGCCAGCCGCGACCGCCTCGTCGAAACCCCGGGCATGCTCAGTTTCGCCAAGTCGCGCCGACTGGCCTACGTCGCCAACTTCACCGACGTCTGCCCCGAGATGGCTCCCGAGGGATGGCATCTCTATGTCGGCACCTCGGTGCCCAAGCCCTCAATCGGTGACTTCGACGAAGCAGCCGAAACCGAATTCCTGCTGCAGGATCTGCGGGACAACATTGCCGATTTCGATGATCGTGCGCGCATCCTCAATATCGCTATCACCCGCGATGACTGGCCCCCGCAGCGTGCCGTGTCCGGCTTCGACCTACCGCACGACACCCCCTTCGCGGGCTTGTGGAACGTCGGGGACGGCGTCAAGGAGTATGCGAATGGCGGAACCACCGCCTGCGCTGAAACCGCAAAGCTGGTCGTGGACAAGATCTTGGTGAGCCACCGGCCGTCCGTGCTGCAGTGATACCGGTGCCTTTCGATCTCGCCGACGCGCGATGAACGTAAACGGCGATCTGCCGATGAGTTTCACCGCCGAAAGCGACGCCGTCGTGGTGGCATCGGTGTCATCGTCCGTGGAATCCGACCTGGTCGACCAGTGGCTGATCGAGCAGCGGCGCGCGCACCCCGGAGTCGAGGTTGACGTCGTGAAATTACCGTTACATCTGTTGTTGGCTGTTGTTGGCCGGTGCCGGGGTAACGGTTGCCCGGCCCGGGTCGCCGCGTATGTTCCGGTCAGGCGGGCGAGATGTGGTTCCTCGCATCCTTGATCGGTGGCGGTTACCGGTGATCGCCTTCGGGCTGTTGGGTCCGGTCTGGTTGGTAGCTCTCACCGTATGATCCTCTGGTCGTATCGGTGTCACACCTTTCCGACGCCGGGCCGTGAAGCCTTGGGCGCGACGCCCGATCACCGTGGCGGCTGCCTGGTGTCGGGTGACGTTCTTGTAGGGGTGCTGCCAGTGCTGGGCACCCCAGATGCTGCTGTAGGCGGGATTGACCGCGAACAGTTCCATACCGGCGCGCTGGCACATGCCGGCCAGCCGATTCCGGAACACCGGGC
>JBKOYU010000042.1:0-4294 GCA_046725575.1 Actinomycetota bacterium
CCTCCGCGAGGCGTCAGCAGGTCGGGGGCCATGGCAGCGCACGGTAGCCTAACGCCATGCCCTCCCCAAATGTTGTGGTGAAGATCAACGCAATCGAGGTCCCGCCCGACGCCGGCCCGGAACTGGAGAAGCGGTTCGCGCACCGCGCACATGCCGTCGACAGCCAGCCGGGTTTCCTCGGCTTCCAATTGCTGCGCCCGGTCAAGGGCGAAGACCGCTACTTCGTGGTCACGCAGTGGGAGTCCGAAGAGGCATTCCAGGCGTGGGCGACAGGCCCTGCCGTCGACGCACACGCAGGCCAGCACGCCAACCCGGTGGCCACAGGCGCGTCGCTGCTCGAGTTCGAGGTTGTGCTGGACGTTGCGGGGACCGGCGCCAAGGCGTAACGCGGGCCGGGCGCGACATGCCGCCGCCGGACTCACGGTCGCGCTCGTCGCCGCCCTGGCTTGCGGTTGCACCAACAGCGGACCGGCGCCTGCGGCCGATGCCGCGTACGGCGTGCGCATCGACACCAACACGCCCCAGGGCCTGCGCGCCAAGCAGACCATGGATATGGTCAACTCGGACTGGCCGATCGGCACCGTCGGGGTTCGCACGATGGCGGTTCCCGAACAGGTCAACCCCATCACGTCGGCCATGGGAAACCTGTGGTGGGACCGTCCGATCACGGTCAGCGGCATCACTATCGGCGCGGGCATTGCAACCCTGCACGTGCTGACCCCCTACGGTGCGGCACAGGACATCGAACTGCGCACCAATGATGCCGGCATGGTCGACCGGTTCGCGGTGACGCAGCGGCCACCCGTGATCAAGAAGTGGGCAGACATCGACGCGGAGCTGACCAAGTCGGGGGCGCGCTACTCGTATCAGGTGTCCAAGGTGACCGACGGTAAGTGTTCGACGTTGGCCGGCACCAACACCGACCTGTCGCTACCACTCGCTTCGATCTTCAAACTCTATGTGCTGCTTGCGGTTGCGGACGCGGTCAAGGCGGGAACCGTGAGTTGGAACGACTCGCTGACCATCACTGAGCAGGCTAAGGCGGTCGGATCGGCGGGCCTGGAGGAACTGCCACCGGGTGCCCAGGTGTCGGTGCGTACCGCCGCCCAGCAGATGATTTCGGCGAGCGACAACATGGCCACCGATCTGCTCATAGCGCGGCTGGGCCCGGGCGCCGTCGAGCGGGCCCTGGTGGCGGCAGGGCACCACGACCCGGCCAGCATGATCCCATTCCCCACCATGCACGAGCTGTTCTCCGTCGGCTGGGGCGAGCCGGATCTGCGTGAGCAGTGGAAGCATGCCTCTCGGCAGGACCGGGTCAAGCTACTGCAACAGACGAATTCCCGCCCGTATCAACCGGATCCGACCCGCACACACACCCCGGCATCTCCCGACGGTGTCGAGTGGTACGGCAGCGCCGCCGATATCTGCCGGGTGCACGCCGCGCTGCAAGCCGCCGCTGTCGGCAAGGCCGCGCCAGTGAAGCAGATTCTTTCGGCCATCCCGGGTATCGATCTGGACAAGGCGAAGTGGTCCTACGTCGGAGCCAAGGGCGGAAATCTGCCCGGCGACCTGACATTCAGTTGGTTTGCCATCGACCACACGGGCCAGCCGTGGGTGGTCAGCTTCCAGTTGAACTGGCCGCATTTCTACAGTCCGACCGCGGCGCGTTGGCTGCTGTCGATTGTGCATCAGGCGTTCGACCTGGCGCCGGTGGCCTGATCACAGGCTGGAGCGCAGCGTCCAGGCGTGCCCGCGGAAGTGCATCACCGTGCGGCTCACGGGAGCAATGTCGATGCGCCAGAACGACTTCGGCGGCGCATTGAGCGCAACAAGAATCGCGGCACGGATCACCGATGGATGCGTTACGGCGACGAGCCGGGTGCGACGGGTGGTCAACGAATCCATCCACCCGCGCACCCGGTCGATCAACTCGACGACCGACTCGCCACCATGCGGCGCCCGCGTCGGGTCGGTGAGCCAGATCGCCAGATCGTCGGGACGCACCCCGCCCACCACATCGCCACGCCAGCGGCCGCAGTCCAGATCCGCCAGCCTGTTGTCGATGCTGGCGTGCAGCCCGAGCAGTTCGGCCGTCTGCCTGGTCCGCTTTTCGGGTCCACAGTAGGCGCGTTCAGTGACGCCCAGTTCGATGGACGCGTCGACCTG
The DNA here is from genome assembly GCA_046725575.1 of Actinomycetota bacterium. Classification (GTDB taxonomy): domain Bacteria; phylum Actinomycetota; class Actinomycetes; order Mycobacteriales; family Mycobacteriaceae; genus Mycobacterium. Next base: position 2,170 of record JBKOYU010000042.1, read on the forward strand.
ACGGTGGCCGACCGCATTGAGCGGCTCGTCGGTGGGAAAGCGTCCGGCCGCCATCGCATCGGTCATGGCGTGCGATACGAGGGTGAGCCGGACGACCTCGCTCACGCCGAAACTTGCTCCGCCCCTTGCTTTTGCCGCAGCAGCCGGTCAGCCATCGACGCAAACACCAGCCCGATCATCGCCCACAACACCAACAGGGTGCCCAGCGAGTACAAGCGGAACTCGTAGAGGACGTCGGCGGGAAAGTCGTCCGGCGTCTCATCGATGGTCGGCAGCACCAGCATGACAAGCGCAATCGCCACGACATAGGTCCCAGCGCCGATCAACGTCGCACTCCACTGGCCGAACTGACCCACCAGCCGACGACCCACATACACCGCCGCCACCAGCATCGCTGCAGACAGCACGACCATCAGCAGGTACAGCAGGGTGCGCTGACGGATGGTCTCCTCGAGGCTGGCCGCAGGCGGGCTCGGCGGGTACTTCAGGAACGGAATCACGTAGAGCGACAAGAACATTCCGCCAGCGAGCAGCACCGACTGCAGCCGTGGCGACAGGTTACCGACGCGGCCGTAGGCCATGCAGTAGGCCACCGCGAACAGCCCTCCCATCGCCACGCTGAACGCCAGCACGCCGAAGCCCATCCCTACGTTGGCCTGCACTCCGCGCGTGAACAGTTCGACGCCGTGCTCGTGGCCGTGTTCATGCGATTCCTCATAACCAATGGCACGGGTAATAACGGGCTCGACAAAAGTGCGCGCGAACAAAAAAGCCAGTACGCCACCAATTGCGCCGGCCAGCAGGCCGCGCGCGATTATTCGCTTTTCCATTTGTGGTCTAGCCGCCGACGCTCAGTGGCAGGGGAAGCCGAGCAGGTGGCGGGCGTCGTGCATAAACTCGTGCACGTACATGTTGTCGCCGAACACCGAGGTCGCGCCCTGGTCCAGGCCGACAAAGTACAGCACCACCAAAGCGAGGAATGCCGTGAGGGACAGCCACATAGCCGCTTTCGCAACAGACAGATCGACGGCAGGCGCTGCGGTCTTGCGGACCTCGGGAGACGTCATGTCATTTCCTTTCCGGGATTTCGCGTCCCAGCTTCAGGGTCGACGGCGGGCGTCGGGTCTGACTGTCCACAGTGGCGCGACCGTTCTGGATTTTCACCAGATTCCTTCGCCCGTCGATTACATCAGCATCCTAAGCAATGCGTGCACCGAACAGACGCAAAGGCCCCCGAAACCGCTAGATTCCGGGGACCTTTGCGTTCCCCAGCTTTCAGCCGGGGCCCATGTCGCGCTTACTCCGAAGCAGCCGCGCTTGGCGCGCCCGCAGCGCCGGCCTTCTGCAGTTCCGGCTCGGCCGGCTTGGCGGGCTTCTTCGTTCCGATGAACGTGAACACCGCGTCCTCGCCGGAGCCTTCGCCGTCCCAATTGTCGACGTCAACCGTCACGAGCTGACCGGGTCCGACCTCCTCGAAGAGGATCTTCTCGGAGAGCTGGTCCTCGATCTCCCGCTGGATGGTGCGCCGCAGCGGCCGCGCACCGAGCACGGGATCGAACCCACGCTTGGCCAACAGCGACTTGGCCCTGTCGGTCAGCGCCATCTCCATGTCCTTGCTCTTCAGCTGCCTGCCCACCCGGCCGATCATCAGGTCCACCATCTGGACGATCTGGTCGGTGGTGAGCTGGTGGAAGACGATGACATCGTCGATGCGGTTGAGGAACTCCGGTCGGAAGTGCTTCTTCAGCTCGTCGTTGACCTTCTGCTTCATCCGCTCGTAATTGTTGTCGCCGCCGCCCTTCGTGAAGCCCAGGCCGACCGCCTTACTGATGTCGGATGTGCCCAGGTTCGACGTGAAGATCAGCACGGTGTTCTTGAAGTCGACCGTGCGGCCCTGACCGTCGGTGAGCCGGCCATCCTCGAGGACCTGCAACAGGCTGTTGTAGATCTCCTGGTGGGCCTTCTCGATCTCGTCGAACAACACGACGCTGAACGGCTTGCGGCGCACCTTCTCGGTGAGCTGGCCGCCCTCCTCGTAGCCGACGTAGCCCGGAGGGGCACCGAACAGCCGCGAGGCGGTGAAGCGGTCGTGGAACTCGCCCATGTCGATCTGGATGAGCGCGTC
>JBKOYU010001103.1:0-2795 GCA_046725575.1 Actinomycetota bacterium
GACTGGCCGGATATGGCGGTGGTGCAGGATGGCGCCGCCACCGCGGCGCGTGCGGGCAAACCATTGTGCGCTGCGGCTGTGTCGGTCTCGGCTGTTTGCCGTGACCTTCGGTGATACATACTGCGGTTCAGCGATCTGCCGTCGCGAAAGTCGTTGCGGCGTAAGGCGATCACGGCTGCGGCCGGGCTCGAGCCGCCGCAGTGTCGGTAGCGACCGCGCGCGGTGGGTCGCTGTCGACGCGAAAGTCGGTTGGCTTTAGTACGGCTACCGGCCCGCTCCCGGTACGACTGCGGTACGGCTACGTCGTAGGTATCGGGTAGGTAGCGCGTCGGTGCGTTCTCTCTTATTGGAGGGCAGCCGGTCGCGGCCGACGGAAGACCTACCCGCGCGGGAACGCACCGGAGCCGAGTACGGTTCGCTGTTTCGAACAGGCGGGACTGCGGATGACGCGGGTGGTGGAGACTGCGCTCGCATCAGCTTCGTCGAAGGGGAGGCGTCTGCCGACCGCTAGGAACCCAAACTTTGTGGCGACGCTGGAGGCCTGATAGCGCCCGCGGGCGGATTGACCTCTGCGTCCGATGGGTTCGGGTAGACCAGATCGGGGTCGACGTTCTGCGCCTCGTACAGCCGCTTGTAGAGGCCGCCTTCGGCCATCAGCGAGCGGTGGTCGCCCACCTGCGTGATCCTTCCGCGCTCGAGTACCAGTATTCGATCCGCAACCGCGGCAATGAAATCCATGTCGTGACTGATGACCACGCACGTACGATCGCGCGCATAGCCGCGGATCACGCCGTTCAGCCGGGCCCGCTGGTCGGCGTCGAGGTTCTCGGTCGGTTCGTCGAGCAGCAGCACCTCGGGCCTGCGCAACAGGCAGCGCGCCAGCGCGATGAGTCGCTTCTGCCCGCCGGACGGCACTTGCACGTCCACCACCGTGGCGTAGCCGTCGTGCAGCTTCATCGGGTCGGTGATGACGGAGTGGACGTGGGCCTGCTTGCAGGCCTCCTCGACGTCTGCGTCGCTAGCGTCCGGCCGCGCCAATCGGACGTTCTCTCGGATCGTGTCCTTGGTGAAGAACGGGAACTGGGCAAGCTTGGACACCTGGTCGCGCAGCGAGGCGATGGTGACCCCCGCGATGTCGTGGCCATCGAGCAGAATCCGCCCCCGCTGCGGATCTAGGAACCGCAGCATGAGGTTGAACACCGTCGACTTGCCCGACCCGATGCCGCCAACCAAGGCCACCGTCTCGCCTTCGGCGATCGTAAACGACAACCCGTCGAGAATGGTTTGCCCCTGTGTGTAGCCGAACGTCACATCCTCGAACACGAGGTTGCCGTGCACGTCGCCGAGAGGGACCGCGTCCGCGGGTTCCTGAACCGAGGGGCGGGTATCGAGCAACTCGTAGGTCGAGGCCGCGTTCGGCGCCACCGACTGGTATGTGGTGTACGCTCCCATGACCCGTTGGGCCGCCCCGAACATCGTCGGCACCATTCCGGCGAACACCAACAGGCCGGCGAACGTCAGACCGAAGTGTGAGCTGAGCCCGATGCCGACCAGCAACACGACGACGGTACTGAGCGCGACGAACACCTGGGACCCGTTCGCCGTGGCCTGCATCCACACCACGGAGGACGCATCACTCTTCGCGGCCTTCTCCGACACCTCGTGAAATCGTTTGCTGCGTAGCGACTGTGCGTTGAACATCTGGATCTCGGCGATCCCGCTCACCGTCTGCTCGAGCTCAGCGGCCATCGCGCGGTCCGCGTTCATCACTCGTCGCACCGCCGCCTGGACGTGGCCGCCCGCGAATTTCAGGGTGAGCAAGGCCAGCGGTGTGAGGACCAGTGCGGCGACCGTCATCTGCCACGAGATCACCAACAAATAGCCGACTGCCACGGTCAGCACAACCGCGTCGATGAGCGGGGGTAGCAGGCAGTCGGTCAGAAGGCGTTGGACGCCAGCGGATTCGGTCGTCACACGCTGGATGAGCTCTCCAGTGCGCGACCCGGCGAAGAAGTCCAGGGACAGCGACTGGAGGTGGTCGTGGACGCGTTGTCGGATGTCCACCAGAAGCACCCGGTCGACCTTCGCACCGACCCAGCCGTTGACGAAGTACATCAGCTGAGTCAGCAACAGCGAGGCGGCCCAGGTCACCAGAAGCACCCCGAACGGAACCGGGCCCGCCAGCGATCGCAGCAGACCGTCCTCGCGGGCGACCAACGGTCCATGCAAATCCCAGACGCCGCTGAGGTTTCCGCTTCTGCCGGCGTCGGCGACGACCTGCATCATGGGTCCGAATGCGGCAGCCGTGACATACGGCAGGGCCGAGGCGACCATGCCAAGGAGACCCAGAACGACGATGAGGCCGCGCACCGGACGGAGCATGCCCAGACTGCGCCATACCAGACGACCCGACGACGTCTGGTGCTGCGCCTTCGATTCGGCCATTTGAGTCCACCTCTTCCAGGCAATGCCCGTGCTTCGATCACCCCTAGTGTGAACCGACGATGCTAAAAGTCGCCCGCCCCGCGCGTGCGGATTCATTCGCGACTGCCGGTGTGGGCGGACGAGCTCGCACGGTCGCTGGCGGCGGCCACGGCGCCGCGGCTGGATCTAGCCGGTTGGCGCGGGGTGGCCTGGGTGTCGGCTGGCGCGCCCAGTTCGTGAACGACCTTGTGGCCGTCGGCTTGACGCGTTAGAAACGGGTATCGGGCAATGGTCTCAGTGGGCTACAGCGTCTGCGACCTCGGGTTCCGGGTTGGACAACTTGCGCTGTTAAAGGTTCTTCAAGAACGCCA
>JBKOYU010000786.1:0-3641 GCA_046725575.1 Actinomycetota bacterium
ACCACGGCCGACGCCGACACTGCTAGCGACAGCAGCGCACAGCAGGCCGCCGCCGCTTGACCTAGGCGCCGTAAACCGGAACCGGCGAGTGAGCCTTGCCGAGTAGATCGCTCACCACCGGGCCGAGCTCGGCGGGATCCCACTGTGCACCCTTGTCGACCTGCGGGCCGTGCGCCCAGCCCTCGGCCACGCGGATGATCCCACCCTCGACCTCGAACACCCTGCCGGTGACGTCCTTGGACTCGGCGCTGCCGAGCCAAACCACAAGCGGGGAAATGTTTTCCGGGGCCATCGCGTCGAAGCCCCCGTCCGGCTTGGCCATCATGTCGGCGAATACGGTTTCGGTCATCCGGGTCCGTGCCGACGGCGCGATGGCGTTGACCGTGACGCCGTAGCGGCCGAGTTCCGCCGCGGCGACCAGCGTGAGCGTGGCAATGCCTGCCTTGGCCGCGGAGTAGTTGCCCTGCCCGACGCTGCCCTGCAGGCCGGCGCCGGAACTCGTGTTGATGACACGGGCATTCAAAGAGTCGGGGCCGGCCTTTCCTTCTTTTATCAGACCACGCCAGTAGGCCGCGGCGTGCCGCAGCGGCGCGAAGTGACCCTTGAGATGGACGCGCACCACGGCGTCCCATTCCTCTTCGCTGGTGTTGGCCAGCATGCGATCTCGGACGAACCCGGCGTTGTTCACCAGCACGTCGAGTCCGCCGAAGGTGTCGACCGCGGTCTGGATCAGGTTCTGCGCGCCGCTCCAGTCCGCGACGTCGTCGCCGTTGACGACGGCCTCCCCGCCCGCGTTCTTGATCTCCTCGACGATTGCGTACGCCGGGCTGCTTTCACCCTGCCCGGTGCCGTCCAGCGCGACCCCGATGTCGTTGACCACCACGCGGGCGCCTTCGGCCGCGAAGGCCAACGCGTGCGCGGCCCCGATGCCGCGGCCCGCTCCCGTCACGATGACCACCCGGCCGTCGAGCAAACCCATAGTCCATTTCTCCTTACATGTTCTTGTTTGCGCTAGAAGCTTCGAGATACGGCGGCGGCTCGCCCCCGCCATGCACCTCTAACGTGGCACCGCTGATGTAGGACGCCACCTCGGAAGCCAAAAATGCTGCGGCCCAGCCGATATCGGTGGGCTTGGCGAGCCGGCCCAGTGGCACGGTCGCCGCCACCTTTGCGATCGACTCGGCATCGCCGTAGAACAGCTCGGACTGCTCGGTCTCCACCATGCCCACTACGATCGAGTTGACGCGCACCTTCGGTGCCCACTCGACCGCCAGCGTGCTGGTCAGGCTGTCGACACCCGCCTTGGCCGCGCCGTACGCGGCCGTTCCCGGCGTGGGCCTGCGACCGCTGACGCTTGAGATGTTGATGATCGAGCCGCCGTCGGCCTTCTGCATGTGAGCGTTGGCGCGTTGCGAAACATGCAGCATGCCAAACAGATTCAGCTCGATGATCTTCCGGCTGAACTTCGGCAAGGCATCGGCAGCCAACGCGTACGGCGAGCCGCCTGCGTTGTTCACTACGACGTCGATGCGGCCGTGGGTGTCGACGATGTCGTCGACCAGCTCGGCCACGGCGTCGGGATCGCGCACGTCGCAGCTACGGAACTCGTACGGCAGGCCCTCGACCGGGTGGCGAGCGCACGTGACGACCGTCGCTCCCTGGTCGGCGAATACGGCGCTGATGCCTGCGCCGACGCCGCGAACCCCACCAGTCACGAGGACGACCTTGTCCTTGAGCCCCAGGTTTATGTCTGGCCGGTCGGTCACTGTGCTAGCGTACCAAGCAAGTGCTTGCTTAGGTATCGACCCCGGGAAGTGACTGAGGAACACTCGATGACCATCACGTCCACCACCAGCGAACCCGGCATCGTCGCGGTCACCGTCGACTACCCGCCGGTCAACGCCATCCCGTCACGAGGCTGGTTCGAACTCGCCGACGCGATCACCGCCGCGGGCAACGATCCGGCCACCCACGTCGTGATCCTTCGAGCGGCCGGCCGTGGCTTCAACGCCGGCGTCGACATCAAGGAGATGCAGAACACCGAGGGCTTCTCTGCGCTCATCGACGCCAACCGGGGCTGCTTTGCGGCGTTTCGCTCGGTCTATGAATGCGCCGTGCCGGTGGTCGCGGCGGTCAACGGCTTCTGCGTGGGCGGCGGCATCGGCCTGGTCGGCAACGCCGACGTGATCGTCGCCTCCGACGACGCCACGTTCGGGCTGCCCGAGGTGGAGAGAGGCGCGCTCGGCGCCGCGACGCACCTGTCGCGGCTAGTGCCGCAGCACATGGTGCGCAGGCTGTTCTTCACCGCCGCCACCGTCGACGCCGCCACGCTGCACCACTTCGGCTCGGTACACGAGGTCGTCCCGCGCGACGAGCTGGACGAAGCGGCCCTGCGGGTCGCGCGGAACATCGCCGCGAAGGACACTCGGGTGATCCGGGCGGCCAAGGAGGCCCTGAACTTCATCGACGTGCAGAAAGTGAACTCCAGTTACCGCATGGAGCAAGGCTTTACGTTCGAACTGAATCTCGCCGGAGTGGCGGACGAGCACCGCGACGCTTTCGCCGGTACGTCGAAAAGCCAGAAGCCGTGAGCGACAAGCGGACCACCCTCGACGAAGCCGTCGCAGCGATCGAGAGCGGCATGACGATCGGCATCGGCGGCTGGGGATCGCGGCGCAAGCCAATGGCGTTCGTGCGGGCGCTGCTGCGCACGCCCGTAAAGGATTTGACGGTGGTGACGTACGGCGGTCCTGACCTCGGTCTGCTGTGTTCGGCGGGCAAGGTGAGGCGGGTGTATTACGGCTTCGTGTCGCTGGATTCGCCGCCGTTCTACGACCCGTGGTTCGCCAAGGCGCGCACCAGCGGTGCGATCGAGGCCCGGGAGATGGACGAGGGCATGCTGCGCTGCGGATTGCAGGCCGCGGCGCAGCGGCTGCCGTTCCTGCCGATCCGCGCTGGCCTGGGCAGCGACGTGCGCGCCTTCTGGGGTGACGAACTGAAGACGGTGAAATCGCCGTATCCCACGGACGGCGGATTCGAGGAGCTCATCGCGATGCCGGCGCTGCGGCTCGACGCGGCGCTCGTCCACATGAACCTCGGTGACGCGCAAGGGAATGCGGCCTACACGGGCATAGACCCCTACTTCGACGACCTGTACCTGATGGCCGCGGAGCGGCGCTACCTGTCGGTGGAACAGGTGGTGCCAACCGAGGAGCTGGTCAAGGCCGTCGCGCCACAGGCGTTGCTGGTGAACCGGATGATGGTCGACACCCTCGTGGAGGCGCCAGGAGGCGCTCACTTCACCACCGCTGCACCCGATTACGGCCGCGACGAGAAGTTCCAGCGCCACTACGCCGAAGCCGCCGCCACCGACGAGAAGTGGCAGCAGTTCGTGCAGACCTATCTGTCCGGCAGCGAGGCCGACTATCAGGCCGCGGTGCGCAAGTTCGCTTCGGAGGGGGCCCAGTGATTTCCGTCAGCCGTGCCGAAGTATGTGCGGTCGCCTGCGCGGAATTGTTCCGCGACGCCGGCGAGATCATGGTCAGCCCGATGGCGACGATGGTGTCCATCGGCGCGCGGCTGGCGCGGCTGACGTTCTCCCCCGACATCCTGCTCACCGACGGAGAGGCGCAGCTGCTGGC
>JBKOYU010000559.1:0-2920 GCA_046725575.1 Actinomycetota bacterium
GCGATTTTGCTTCAGCTCAGCACACTATGGCGTTGCCTGTTTGAGTACGCCCCAGACCCGATCGATTGTCGACGCGAGTGGCCCGGCAGCAAAACCCCTTGACCGGCTACCGCAGCGCGGCGCCGATCAGATCGCGTGCACGGTCCAGCATCGAGGCGAACGGCCCGACGGCAAAGTTCGCCTTGGCCGACTCGACTCCGGGGTGCGGGCGGGTGGGTGCGATCGCCTCGGCGGCCAGCACCGCCTTGGCCATCCGCTCGCGGTCGTCTGCCTTGAGGTTGCGCTCCAGCTTCGTGAACTCCTCGTTCTCCTCGTGCTCGGCGTGGTCGATGACCGCGTCGCGGAACTTGGTTAGCTCCTTGATGAACTGCGGCGACGCGATATCCATGCTTTCGAGCTTCGAGAGCATTTCCTTGGCCTTGTGCTCCTCCTTCAGGCGCGCGTCGACGATCTCATCACCCGAGGCCGCCTCGTGGCGGACCCGCGGATGAACCACCATCTCCTCCGCCGTCTCGTGCACCGCAAGCAGCTGTCGAAGCTCGACGAACGCCTTCTCACGGGCCTTCGGAACCGATGCGCTGAGGACTTCGTCGAACATGTCCTTGATCAGATTGTGCTGACCCTTCAGGAACTTCACGACGTCGTCGCTCGACTGAACGAATGTCTCGACCATCGCGGTAACCTCCGTGTTACTCGGGTTTGGTTTGGGCGCGAATGGGCTGTGCGCCACCTAACGCCTACCCGCAGAGGCGAAGAGCTAACCCTTCAGCTTGGCCTGCAGGCGAATGTTGACGGGCTCGGGCAGCAGCTCGGACACGTTGCCACCGAGCGTCGCGACTTCTTTGGCCAGCGACGACGACACAAACGAGTACCGCGGCGTGGTCGCGACAAAGAACGTGTCGACGCCGGCAATGTGCTTGTTCATCTGCGCCATCTGCAGCTCGTATTCGAAGTCGGTGCCGGTGCGCAGCCCCTTGACGATCGCGGTGAGCCCCCGGGCCTTCACGAAGTCGACCACTAGGCCCTCGCCGAATTCCACTCGCAGATTCGGCAGGTGCATCGTTGATTCTTCGATCATCGCGATGCGCTCGTCGAGGCTGAACATGCCCTTCTTGTTGGGGTTGATCAGCACCGCGACCACGACCTCGTCGAACTGGGCGGAGGCACGCTCGAAGATGTCGACATGGCCGAGGGTCACCGGGTCGAACGATCCGGGGCAGACGGCGCCACTCATGGTCGATGACGCTAGCAGGGCCGTTACTTCGAGTGCTCCCGCTCATCAGCATTCCCACACTGACCCAGCCCCAGTAGACCCGGTGGGGTGCGATCAGCCCGTCACGGATCACCATCACCTCGACGATGTCCATCTGATCACCGTCTGGCGACTGGCGGGGGTACTCCCAGATGACCCGCGAGTGGCCTGGTGTCAGTGCGCGCCCAGGGCAGACAGCGCTACCACGAGCTGGCTGGGCCGCGGGTGGCAGCCGTTGTCGAGGCCCTGGCGCAGCTCGCGCCGCCCACACCGGTGCGGTCATTGCGCACCGATCGCGCGGCCAGAAATCTTGCCGAGGCGAGAACTTGCTACGACCACCTCGCAGGCCGGCGAGGAGTCGAATTACGCGACCGCCTGCTGGCCGTCGGCGCACTGGGGATGGTCGACGACCGTGATCACCGGCTCACGCGGCGCGGACGCCTGCTGATGGACAACCTGGGGAATTGATGTGCGGCAACTGAATACGACGCGGCGGGTGTTCGCCCGGACCTGCGTGGACTGGACGCAGCGACGGCCGCATCTGGCCGGCGCGCTTCCCGCGCTCCTTACCCGTCGCTTCCTCGAGCTGGGGTGGGTCACGCGGGGAACGGGCCGCAGCCTGCGCGTGGCGCGCGACTACGACCAACGCCTCGACGCCTGGCTGGCTGAATCAGGCTGATTGCAAGGTCGCCAACTCGATGCGGGTGTCGCCGTAGCGGCGCGACGGCCACCGCTCCCAACCGTCCGGCCAGGCCAATTCCGGTCCGGACGTGCCGCGTTCGACGACGACAACAGTCCCCGCAGTCGCCCATCCCCCGCTGACCAACGCAACGAGCATCTGCTCGATCTCGGCGGCGGGGATGTCGTAGGGCGGGTCGGCAAAGACCAGATCCGCCGGGCTGTCCGCGCCGCCGGCCAGCACGGACGCGACGGGTCCGCGCCGCACGGCCGCCGTTACCCCCAGCGCCGCGATGTTCTTGGCGATGACGGCGGCGGCCCGGTGGTCGGATTCGACGAACACCGCCGATGCGGCTCCCCGCGACAGCGCCTCCAGGCCAAGTGCCCCCGAGCCCGCATACAGGTCGAGCACAGAAGCCCCCGCGAAGTCGATGCGCGACGCGAGCACGTTGAACAGCGACTCGCGCGCCCGATCGGTGGTCGGTCGAGTTCCGGTGCGCGGCACAGCGATTCGTCGCCCGCCGAACGTGCCGGCGACGATGCGGGTCAGCTGACCACCACCAGCAGATCGCCGCCTTCGACCTGTGCGGTCGCCGAGACTGCGACGCGGCTGACCTTGCCGGCCTTTGGCGCGGTGATCGCGGCCTCCATCTTCATCGCCTCGATGGTGGCGATGGTCTGTCCGGCCTCGACCTGGTCGTCGGCGGAGACGTTGACGGTGACCACGCCGGCGAACGGCGCGGCGACGTGGTCGGGGTTGGACCGGTCGGCCTTCTCGGCGGCCGGTATGTCGCTGGCGATGCTGCGGTCACGCACAACCACCGGCCGCAGCTGGCCGTTGAGGATGCACATCACCGTGCGCATGCCGCGCTCATCGGCATCCGAGACCGCTTCCAGCCCGATCAGCAGCTCCACGCCGCGCTCCAGCCTGACCCGGTGTTCCTCCCCCTGGCGCAGCCCGTAGAAGAACTGGTTGGCCGACAGGCTGGA
>JBKOYU010000723.1:0-4422 GCA_046725575.1 Actinomycetota bacterium
GAGGCTGTCGCCGTGCTCGACGATATCTTCGGCAACCCGACCGACCTGCCGATCGCCGAGCACACCACCGACACCGCCGGGCAGACGCTAGCTACATTCGCGATCTTCAACCTCGCCGGCCTGCAATTCTCCCCGCGCATCCGCGACATTGGACGGCTACAGCTCTACCGCCTCGGTCCAGGCTCATCGTGGCGAACCCGCTACCCGCACGCCGGAGCGCTGCTCACCCAGCCCATCCAAACCCAGCTGATCACTGATCACTGGAACGATCTGCTCCGGCTCGTCGGGTCAATGAAATTCGGGCACGCCACGGCCAGCCTGCTGATCGCCAAGCTGCACGCCAGCAGCCGACAGAACTCCCTCGCCCGCGCCTCGCAGGAATACGGCCGGCTCGTCCGCACCATCTACCTCTGTCGATATGTTGCTGACGAGGAACTCCGCCGCAGAGTCCGCCGGCAGCTGAACAAGGGCGAGAGCCTGCACGCGCTGCGACGTGACCTGTTCTTCGCCCACCAAGGCCACGTCCGACGCCGCCACCTCGACGACCAGGTCGACCAGGCACTGTGCCTCACCCTGGTCACCAACGCAGCGGTGCTATGGACCACGACCTACATGGGCGACGCCCTCGACGCGCTACGCGCCGACGGCTACCCGGTGACCGACGAGGCCGCCGGCCACCTCACCCCCGCACAGCACGACCACATCAACCCCTACGGCACCTACCAGTTCGACGTTGAATCAGAACTCCGGCGCCAAGGACACCGGCCGCTGCGTTCACCCGCCGCTTGAGCTACCAGGACCCGCCGATAGGGACCAGATTCGCTCCGTTACTAAGGGGACCCCCTGAAGCCCCCCGCGAACAGCCTCGATGGTCACAACCCGGGACAGTGTTCTGTGGTCAGCTGCGCTCAGCCCAGCGGGCCGAGCGGGTAGATGATCGGGGCCTGTGCCGACTCCTTCGGTGCTATCGCCTTGACTTGTCCGCCCTGGATCTGGACCAGCATCGGGTCGAGCGCGGTGTTGTTGTGTAAGTGGTCGCCCTCGGACGCGAACTTGATCGGTCCGTAGAAGGTCTGCAGATCGCTGCCGGCGATCAGCTCGTTCAGCTTGGTCCGGGCGTCCTCGGACAGCGACGGCGTTTGACCCAGCTTCTCGACCGCGGCCTGCAGCACCCGTCCGGCGGCGCTGCACCCCGCGGCGGTGTAGTCCGGTGGCGAGCCGTACTTCTGCTCGAATGCCTTCGCATAGTCGTCGGCCGAGCCGAACAGGTCGTCTTTGAAGGTCGCGGTCGGCAACCACACCGAGATCCCCATCACGCCGTCGGCTTGGCGGCCAAGCGCTTGCGCGAAGGAGGCATCGGTGATGCCGTAGTGCTCGATGATCGCCTTCGGGGTGTAGCCGGTGGCGGCCATCGACTTCACGAAGTCGACCAGCAGGACGTCATGGCCGCCGACCGCCACGATGTCGGGCCGCGCCGCCGCGACCACGCCGGCGACCGGCGCCAGGTCGGCATTCGGCGGGAACAGCGAGAAATGCACGACCCTCAGCCCCGCGTCCTCGACCCCCTTGCGGAAGCCCTGGGCGGTGTCGTCGGAGAACGGCTCGTTGGCGCCGACGACCGCCGCCGTGGCTGGTTTGGGATTCGCGGTGTCCGCGATCGACTGGATCGAGCGCGCGGCCGTGGTGTCGACGGCGGGGATGACGCCGAAGGTGAACGCGGGCTGCTTCTTCCACACGTTGGGCGACTCCGCGGAGCCGGCGATGCACGGCACCTTGTACTTGGCGCAGATCGGGTCCATCGCGAGCTGCACGCCGCTGGTGTACGCGCCGAAGATGGCGTTCACGCCTTCCTCGGTGACCAGCCGGGACGTCGCGTCGGCGCCGGTGGCGGGATCGCTCTTACAGTCCTGCACGACCAACTCGACGTTGAACTTCTTGTCGCCGATGGACAGCCCGCCCTTGTTGTTCACCGTGTCGGCCCACAGCTGGTATCCGCGCTGGGCGATCTGTCCACCGGTTGCGGATGCGCCGGACAGCTCGAGCACGGCGCCCACCTTGAACGTGTCGGTCCCCCCGCCGCCCCCGCCGCCGCACGCGCTGAGCAGGCTCGGGCCGGCAACCACGCCGCCGGCTATGAGGCCGGCCCGCGTGAGAAAGCGTCGACGGTTGATGTTGTTGGACATGGCGATTCCTCTCTAGTCGGTGGGCCGCCGGCCGACACTGTGCATCGTTTCAGCGACCCCCTAGATACAGGTGCATGAGTTCGCGGTCGTCCTCCACGTCGGCGGGTGTGCCTTCGAACCGGTTGCGCCCCGCCACCAGGACGTACAGCCGGTCGGCCACCCGCAGCGCCTCGCGGATGTTCTGCTCGATCATGATCACGCCCACACCGCGCCGGGCGAGTTCGGCGGCGCGTACCAGGACGTCACCGACCAACTTGGGGGACAGCCCGGCGGACGGCTCATCGAACAGTAGGAACCGCGGGTTCAAGACGAGCGCACGGGCGATCGACAGGATCATCTGCTCGCCGCCGGACAGCTGGCCGGCCTGCACGGCATACCGCTCGCGCAGCCGCGGGAACTCCTCCAGCAGCTCCTCGATCCGCCGGTCCAGCGTCTTGCGGGAGCGGATCGTATAGCCGCCGATACGCAGGTTGTCGCGCACAGACAGTTGGGGGAACACGCCGCCGCCCTGCGGCATCATCGCGATCCCGCGGCCCAGGGTGCGATGGGACGGCACATGGGTGAGGTCGTCGTCGTCGATCGTGATGCTGCCCGCCCATGGGTCGATCACTCCCACCATCGCCTTCAGCAGGGTGCTCTTCCCGCAGCCGTTCGGCCCGAAGATGCAAGTGACCTCGCCGGTGCGAGCCGTCATCGACACCTGGTGCAGGATCTGCACCCGGCCATACCCCGCGTCGAGGCCGTCGACCGTGACTACGCTGCCCTGGCGTTCACTCACTCGTCGGCACCCCCAGATACGCCTCCATCACATGCGGATCGTGCGAGATCTCTTCAAAGCTGCCCTGCGCCACGATCTTTCCGGCGTCCATCACGATGATCCGGTCGCAGATGTCCTGCGCGAGCTCCATGTCGTGCTCGATCACCAGGAACGTCGTGCCTCCGTCACGCAGGGTGCGGATGGCCTCAAGCATGATCTGGCGCAGTCGCGGGTGGACTCCGGCGGCGACCTCGTCCAGCAGCGCGACCTTCGGGTTCTGCATCAGCACCCGACCCATCTCCAGCAGCCGCTGCTGCCCGCCGGACAAGCTGTTCGCGAGGTCGTCGGCGACGTGGGTGAGCTCCAGCCGCTCCAGCACGGCGTCCGCGTCGGCCCGGGCGTTGTCCCAGTCGAACTGCACCGCGGCGGTCCAAAGGTTCTCCCGCACAGTCATATTCACGAACAGCGCTGGGATCTGGAAGGTGCGTCCCAGGCCGGCCCGAGCAATCTTGTAGGGAGCGAGCCGGGTGATGTCCCGGCCGAACAACGAGATGGTGCCGGCGTCGGGCTTCAGGGCCCCGGTGAGCAAGTTGAACAGTGTGCTCTTTCCGCTGCCGTTCGGCCCGATGATGCCGACGATCTCCGCCTGCTCGACGTCGAATGTGACGCCGTCGACCGCGTGGATGCCGCCGAAAGAGCGGAACAGGTCGTCAACCGCCAGCACGGTCATCGTCTCGCCTCCTCGGTCTCGCTGTCCGCTCGGCGGGGCACGACGTCGTCGCGGGCACGGCCGAGCAGTTGGCGTACCAGCCGCATTCGTCGTGCTCGCCGCCCGAGGCTGACCAGCCCGTCGGGCAGGAACAGCACGACCGCCATCACCAGCGCGCCGACGACGATGATGTATGCGGTCGTCTCGCCGTAGCTGACCCGGAGCTGCTCCTGCAATAGGAACATCGCGGTCGCGCCGAGCGCCGGACCCCACGCGTGGCCGAGCCCGCCGACGAGCACCATCACGACCAGCTGGTCGGTGATGATGGTGTTCAGCACGCTCTGCGGGTTGATGAACGTGATCCAGTACGCGTTGATGCCACCCAGTACGGCCGGGATGATCGCGCTCAGCACGAAGGCCTCGATCTTGACCAGCGTGGTGTTGATGCCCTGCGCGCGGGCGGCGATCTCGTTGTCGCGCGCCGCCTTTACCCGGAAACCGAACCGGGACCGTTCGAGCAGCAGATAGCAGACGGCGTAGGCGATCGCCGCGGCGGCGAGCATCGTGTAGTAGAAGAAGTTGTCGTCGAGGCGGATCGGCGTCGTGAGTCCGCCGGAGCCACCGGTGAAGTGGAGGACCGTGGTGAGCTCGCGTACCGCCTCGGCCAGCGCCCAGGTCGCGATCGCGAAGTACGCACCCTTCAGCCGCAACGCAGGCCAACCGACCAGCGCCGCAACGGCACCGGCGATCACGGCCGCGACCGGAAGGGTCGC
>JBKOYU010000140.1:0-1745 GCA_046725575.1 Actinomycetota bacterium
ATGAATCTTGGGCACCTGGTTGCGGTTCGCCGAGTCGCGCACCGCGAGCGGATGAAACCCGAAGACCGTCGTCAACGTTTCCTCGGCCTGCTTATCGCACGTGGGCATGTCGACCCAGACCAGACCCTCGGTCCGGGTCAGCAGATCGGGCAACTCTGAGGGATCGCATGACTCGACTCCCGCGGAGGTAATGAGCGCCGCGAACGCTGCAACCTAGCTCCTCGCCACCATATTGAGCCCATCGACGGGACCTGTGACCTTATCCGTCGGCTGCAACCTAACGCTGCGCGAATGAGTGGGCGGCTCAGGGCCGGAACTGCAGGATCCGGTCGTCGCCTTCGCGGGGGCTTCCGCGACCGTCGCGGTTGCTGGTGGTGAACCACAGCGCGCCATCCGGTGCGGCGACAACGGTGCGCAGCCGCCCGTACTGTCCGACAAACAGCGGTGCCGGATCGGCCAACGAGCCGTCGGCGCCGACCGGTATCCGGTAGAGCCGCTGACCGCGCAGGCACGCCACCCACAGCGATCCGCCGAAGTACGCCAGCCCCGACGGCGACGCTTCGTCGACCGGCCACTGGATCACCGGATCGATCAGCCCTGCGGTGTCCGCGCGGCCTTCGGCCATCGGCCACCCATAGTTGCCGCCCCGCTGGATCAAGTTGAGCTCGTCCAACCGGTTCGCGCCGTACTCGGTGACCCACAGCCGTCCGGCCGAATCCCACGCCAGCCCTTGGATATTGCGATGGCCGAAGGACCAGACCGGCGAGGCGGGATCGGGGTTGTCCGGCGGGATGGAGCCGTCGGGGTTGATGCGAAGAATCTTGCCGCCCAGCGACGACCGGTCCTGCGCCAGCCCCGGATTGCCGCTTTCGCCCGTCGTCACGTAGAGCTTGCCGTCCGGGCCGAACGCGATGCGCCCGCCGTCATGGACCGAGCCGGCGGGAATGCCGGTGAGGATCGCCGACGGCTCGGTCAGCGACGCCCCGTCGAACCGCATCGCCACGACGCGGTTGTCCTGCGCGGTCGTGAGGTAGGCGAACACCGTTTGCCCCGCTGTGGCCAGGCCCAGCAGGCCGCCCTCGCCGCGCGCCGCGACGCCGGCCACACCCCCGACGGTGTTGACCACGCCAGGCTGCGTCATGCGCTGAATCGCTCCGCTGTCACGTTCGGCGATCAGCGCGCTGCCGTCGGGCAGAAACGCGATTCCCCACGGCACCTCGAGGTCGGTGGCGATGGCCTCCGGACCGGCGCTGGGCGGCTGACCGAGAGATTCCTGATCGTTCGCGCACGCGACGACCAACATGACCGCCGAGGCACACGCGATTGCGGCCCGCTTCACGAGCCACCCCGTGCTGACCACCCAGCAGAAGTACCCGCAATTGGCGCACGCATCCCATCGCAGCGTCAAGACTGCGATTCGTCTGCGGTAACGTGGGCCATATCAAGGCTAGTCGAGCGAAACCGCCTCTTGCAGAGGTGCTTTGAGATGAGATCCAGAGGTGAGGGCTCGTCGCCGGTCCACACTTGGCAGATCGTCACGCTGGCAGTAGCTGGTGCCGTTCTTGTGCAATGCAGCTCGCCGGCGCCCCCTCCGGCGGCGACGTCACCAACGTCCGTCGCCGTGCCATCACCGCCAGCCTCCAGGCCGCCGCCTGCCACGCGCCCAGCACCAGCGCCTGCCACCATTCAGCCGGTGACCGCCGCCGACCTCGGCGCGAGCTGGCGGCCGGGCTGCCCCCTCGACC
>JBKOYU010000517.1:0-10562 GCA_046725575.1 Actinomycetota bacterium
GTCTGCCGCGAGTTGACCAAGACCCACGAGGAGATCGTTCGGGGCACGCTCGGCGAGCTCGCCGCGTGGGCGGCCGACGGTGCGCTCGGCGAGATCACCGTCGTGCTCGCCGGGGCGACGCCCCAGGCGAACCTGGAGACGCTCGTCGCCGAAGTCAACGCCCTCGTGGACGACGGGGCACGCGTTAAGGATGCGTGCGCCCAGGTGGTCGCCGCGAATCCAGGCTCACCGTCACGGCGTGAGCTGTACGACGCCGTTCTGCGCTCGCGGAACGGATAGGCCGAAAATCGGTGCGGCCTTGTGCAGGCACTCATCCCATTCGCGGTCGGGATCGGAGTCGGCGGTGATGCCGCCGCCGACGCCGAGAACCGCATTGCCGCAAGCATCGAACTCGACGGTGCGGATTGCCACGTTGAGCTCACTCCCCGCAACGGGTGACGCCAAACCGACTGTGCCGCAATACACCCCGCGGCGGTGCGGCTCCCAGCCTCTCAGCAGCTGACGGGCCCGCGTCTTCGGCGTGCCGGTCACCGACGCAGGCGGAAACGCCGCGTCGAGCACCTTCCCCATCGGCACGCCCACGCCGACGCGCGCCGACACCGTCGACACCAGATGCCACACGCCGGGTGCCGGTCGCACCTCTAGCAGCTCTGGCACGGTGACCGTTCCCGTCATCGCAACGCGGCCCAGGTCGTTGCGGACCAGATCGACGATCATGATGTTCTCCGCGACATCCTTGACCGACGCCCGCAGCGCCGCCGGATCCGCATGGCGCGGCAGCGTGCCCTTGATCGGGCTCGACGTCACCGTCTCACCGCAGCGCTGCAGGAACAGCTCCGGCGACAGCGACGCCACCGCACCCCACTCGCCTGCCACGTACGCCGCCCGCGCTGGCGACGTGCGCTCCACCGCCTCGACGAAGAAGTCGATCGGCGCGCCCTCGAGCCGGCCGACGAACTGCGTGCACACGCAGGCCTGGTAGATCTCACCCGCCGCGATCGCCTCCAGACACTCGAGCACACCGCCGCGGTGTGCATCGCGGTCGGCCTCGCCCCACGCGATGCGGTACTCGCGCGGCGGCGCGGAAGCGCGCAAGGCCTCGGCCACCCATGTCGAAAGCGGTGCGCCGGAAAGGCTTTCATACCACCACTGCCCGTCGCGGTCCTGCCGCAGCACGCAGTCGGACCAGCCGCCTGCCGCCTCCGGTATCCGTGGACCACGACCGTCGACGCCCGCGTCCGGGTACGACAGATAGCCGAACCAGCCGCCGCCGATCGGCCCGTCGGATGCGCCCGTGGGCACGGCGAAGACGTCGTCAACCGCAACGGCCTTCAGCGACGGCGCGATGACCGCCGCCGAGCCGAACCACTCGCCGATAAACGCGGCGGGCGGCGGCAGACTGCACCGCGCGGCACCATAGGCGATGGCGCGCAGCACCCCTGGGGCGCTGCCCAACTCCCCGAGCCGCTCGATCCGCACCGACCAAGCGTGACAGAACGCTAGCGGCTGATGGTGCGCGGGACCGCCATCGCGGCCAGCTTGGCCGGCCCGCCATCGACAGCTTCGGGTCAACGGGCTCGAATCGCTTGCATCGCGCCTTACATGCTCGCATCGCGAGGTCCACCTCAGCCGTCCGTGACTATCGAACAGAGCCTTACTGGGGGGGTGTTGCGGTGGGGGTCCACGGGCGCAGGCGGGGCCACCACGCCGGGACGGCGCGCCGGTAGACGTCGTAGTCGGCGCCGAAGCGGCGGGCGAGGATGGGTTCTTCCCGCCAGCGCACGACGCTTGCCATGCCCGCCCACAGGATCGCCGCGTACACCAACGGTCCGAGCTGGCCGAACAACAGGGCCTGGCCGACAATCACCGCGAGCGCCGCGACATAGATGGGATTGCGTACCCATCGGTAGATCCCGCCGACGACCAGCTGCCGTGGAGGAGCGGCCGGAAGCGGCGTGCCGAAGCCTTCGGTGACAAACCGCGCGAACGCTTGGATCAGCACGAAAAGCCCGGCCAGAATCAGCAACACCCCGAGCACGCGAAAGATCGCCCAATACGGTGTCGGGTCGCGAAACTGCCATCGGGTCAACAACCACGGGACCACACCGATCACCAATCCCGGGCCAACCACGAACATCACCGCGCTGCCGATCGCAGCTGTGCGTCTGCGCATCACTAGCGGCCGATGGTGCGCGGGACCGCGATCCCGGCGAGCTTGTCCGGGTTGGCGATGGCGTAGAAGTGGGTGATCTTGCCGCCGCTGATCTCGAGGGTGAAGATCGCCTCCAAGTGATCTCCGGAGTACACCACGACGGCTGGTGCGCTGTTCGCCGTCACGATGTCGAACCGCATGTCGGGCAGGCCCCTTCGCATCCCACTGATGATCGCGGCGGCCACCTTGGCGGCGCCGACCATCGGTCGGCGTGCCGCGCCGGCCCTGCCGCCGCCATCGGCGATCGAGGTGACATCCGGCGCCAGCAACGCCATCAGCCCGTCCATGTCGCCGGTTGCGGCCGCGGTCAGGAACTGCTCGGTGATCTGGGCGGCCTCCGCCGAGTCGACGGGCTCGAACCGCTTGCGTCGCGCCTGTACATGTTCGCGGGCGCGGTGCGCCACCTGACGCACCGCGGCCACGGATTTGCCCACTGCTCCGGCGATTTCGTCGTAGTCGAAGCCGAACACCTCGCGCAGCACGAACACCGCACGCTCGTCGGGCGTGAGCGTTTCGAGCAGGACAAGCATGGCCATCGACACCGACTCGGCGAGCACCACGTCCGCCGACGCGTCGCGGTCGTCGAGCATCAGCGGTTCGGGCAGCCACGGGCCGACGTAGTCCTCGCGACGACGCGCGCTGGCCCGCAGCGCCTTGAGCGCTTGCCGAGTCACCACCTGTGCCAGATACGACTTGGTGTCGCGCACCGTCGCGAGGTCCACTTGCGCCCACCGCAGAAAGCTGTCCTGCAGCACGTCGTCGGATTCGGTTGCAGAGCCGAGGATTTCGTACACGATCGTGAAGAGCAGCGGCCGCAGAAGGGTGAACCGCTCGGCATGCTCGTCGGTGGTCACGTGACCACCTGCGGTTCGAGCACGGCCTGCTCGGGTCGCGCGCCGCGCTTGGGCCAGGCGGTCACACCTGGTTTGCGTGCCTCGCGGCGCATGCCCCATAGCGTGCCCTTGAGGACCGCCTCCTTGATCGCGCCGGTCATGCGGCCGCGGATGTGGCGGTCCACGGGCGTGTCGTCTTTGTGTGTGAATTGCATGACGGCAGACCGCCGGCCGAGGCCCAGGCACGACCCCAGATACGCCAGGCTGAACACGGCGGGCCTGGTGCCGGCGATGCGGCTCAACACTGTATCGGCGGCCGTGGCACCCGTGGGAAAAGCGGCAGCGCAGCACATCCGCAGCGGCTGCGCCGACGTCGCGACGGCATCCCCAGCGGCGACGATGCGGTCGTCGTCGACACTGGTCAATGTCTCATCGGTGAGCAGCCGGCCGAGCGCGTCGGTGCGGAGTCCGCTGCGTGCAGCCAGCTCGGGCGCGCCGAACCCGCCCGCCCAGATGGTGACCGCGCTGGGCCGCACCGCACCGTCGGAGAAGACCACCGCATCCGACCGGACTTCGGCTACCACGTCGGACTCCAGTACGCCGACTCCGTTCTTGTCCAGCCACTTGGCCACCGCTCGCCGGGCGGGTTCTCCGAATGACGGCGCCAATCGACCCCCGCACACCAGCATCACGGTGCGGCCTTGTTCGGCCAGCTCGGCGGCCATTTCGATCCCAGTGAGCCCGGCGCCGACAACAGTGATCCAGGCCTGCGGGGGCAACTCATTGAGTGCCGCGCGGAGCCGTTGGGCATGCTCGAATTCGGCCATGGGATAAGCGAATTCGGCCGCGCCGGGCACGCTCGCCGGCACCGCTGCGGTGCTGCCGACCGCGTAAATGACGTAGTCGTAGTCCAGCGCGCCGCCCGACTCCAGCAAGACCTTGCGCGCGGCGGTGTCGATGCGGGTAGCGCTGTCGACGACCAGGCGCACGCCGTCACCGATCAGGGTGCCGTAGTCGGCGGTCGCGTCGCCGGTGCCGGCCGCGTGCTGGTGCAGCCGAAGGCGCTGGACGAACTTCGGGCGCGGGTTGACCAGCGTGATGTCGATGCCGGTGTCCTGCTGCAGACGGTTGGCCGCCAGGGTGCCGGCGTAGCCACCACCAATGACGACGACCTTGTGGGTTGCGTTGTAATCAGTCATGCCCTTGAGATCCCGGCGCCGGCCCGCTTGTGACAGGACCTCAGCAATTGTGGCCCACGTCACTATCGGCTGATCTCACGCGGAGCCGTAATCGCGACGAGTTTGTCCGGGTTGCGCATGGCGTAGAAGTTGGTGATCTTGCCATCGATGATCTCGATGAGGAAGACGCCCTCCAGCTTGTCACCGCTGTAGACCACCATCGCAGGTGCGTTGTTGCAGTTCACCATTTCGAATCGCACATCCGGCATCCGTTGTCCGAAACGGAACAGGCCCATGAGGACGTTGGCCACCTTCTTCGCGCCCACCACCGGCCTGCGCGCCGCGGTGGCCTTGCCGTTGCTGTCGGCAGTCCACGTCGCGTCGGGCGCCAGCATCGAGAGCAGCCCTTCCATGTCGCCGGTGGCCGCGGCGGCCATGAACTGCTCGGTGATCTCGGCGGTCGCGGCAGCGTCGATGGGCTCGAACCGCTTGCGCCGGGCATGCACATGCTCGCGGGCACGGTGCGCCACCTGGCGCACCGCCGCCACGGATTTGCCTACCGCCCCGGCGATTTCGTCGTAGTCGAAGCCGAACACCTCGCGCAGGACGAACACCGCCCGCTCGTCCGGGGTCAGCGTTTCGAGCAGGACGAGCATGGCCATCGACACCGACTCCGCCAGCACCACATCCGCCGAGGCATCTCGGTCGTCGAGCAGCAGCGGTTCGGGTAGCCACGGTCCGATGTAGTCCTCGCGACGGCGGGCGCCGGCCCGAAGCGCGTTGAGTGCCTGACGGGTCACCAGCTGCGCCAGATACGACTTGGTGTCCCGCACCGTCGCGAGGTCAACCTCGGCCCACCGCAGATAGCTGTCCTGCAGCACGTCGTCGGATTCCGTTGCGGAACCCAGGATTTCGTAGACGATCGTGAACAACAGCGGCCGCAGGTGGGTGAACCGCTCGGCGTGTTCGCTCGACGAGATGGTCACGTTTCCGTGACCACCTGTGGGGCGAACGCTGGCTGCTCGGGACGATTGCCACCCTTGAACCAAGGCATGGAGCCCGGCTTGCGGGCTTCGCGGCGGATGCCCCACACCGTGCCCTTGCAGATCGCTTCCTTGATCGACGCGCCCATGCGGCCGCCGATGTAGTAGTTCGTCGCCGTGTCGTCCTTGCGTGTGAACTGAAGAGTGCCGGCGCGCCGACCCACGCTGACGCACTGCGCCACGAACGCCTGGTCCAGGACGGCCGGCTCAGTGCCGGCGATGCGGCTCAGCACGGTGTTCGCGGCCTGGAGGCCGAGGGGCCCGGCGGCCTGGCAGCTCATCCGCAGAGGCTGGCCCGAGGGCGCCGCGGCGTCGCCCGCGGCCACGATGCGCACATCGTCGATGCTGGTCAGAGTCTCGTCGGTGAGCAGCCGGCCCAGCTCGTCGGTACGTAGCCCGCTGTTGGCGGCCAGTTCCGGCACGCCGAAGCCGGCCGTCCAGATGGTGAGCGCGCTGGGGCGCACCGCGCCGTCGGCGAACACCACCGCATGTTCGCGAACCTCGGCGACCACGTCGTCCTCGAGCACGACGACACCGTGCCTCTTCAGCCACTTCGCGATCGAGCGCCGGCCTGGCTCGGATAGCGACGGTGCCAGTTGACCGCCACACACCAGCGTGACGTTACGTTCTTGTTCCGCGAGTTCGGAGGCCGTCTCGATCCCTGTCAGCCCGGCGCCGACGACGGTGACCGGGGCATCCGGATGCAGCTCGTCGATAGCGTCGCGCAGCTTCTGCGCGTACTCGAATTCGGCTATGGGATAGGCGAATTCGGTCGCCCCCGGCACCGACGCAGGCGCCGCACCGGTGCTGCCAACCGCGTAGATGACGTAGTCGTAGGGCAGCGCCTGGCGGCCTGACGCGAATTGCACCGTGCGGGTCGTGGTGTCGATCTGGGTGGCGCTGTCGACCACCAGCTGGATGCCCTCGCCGAGCAGTGAGCCGTAGTCGACGGTTGCGTCGTAGTTGCCCGCGACTTGCTGGTGCAGCCGGATCCTCTCGACGAACTTGGGCCGCGGATTGACCAGGGTGATGTCCACGTCGGCGCGCAACCGGAGGTGGTTGGCGGCCAGGGTGCCTGCGTATCCGCCGCCGATAACGACGACCTTGCTGGATGTGTTCTGTTCAGTCATGCCCTCAAGACACCTCCGGTCGCCAATACGTGACAGGACGTGACGTGGATCACTCATCTCAGGCAGCGTAATGCGGGCGGAATCCTCCGCCCCAGAGCACACTGAAGGTCCTCTTCCTCATCGATCCGATCCTCGGCGCCGACCGCGTCGCACACGCGCGCGAGGAAGACATGAAGGCGGCCCGCTGGAGCGACCACGCGACCGAAAAGGCGCTGTGGGGCCTGAGCTACACCTCCGGCGGCGACGGCTTCCTGCTCTCGCCGACCGTCACCCGGCCCAATATCGCCGAGATCGGGCGTTACTCCAAGATCTCCGGGCGGTACCACCGATATTGCGCCATGAGCCAGTTCGTCGAACGTGCCGCACGATCGGCGGTTCGGCGCGACGTCGACGCGCATCCGGTCAAGTCGCGGTCACAAACTGCGCGGCAAGAAGGTCGACACGTTCGGAATCGTGTCCGCTACGAAGTCGCCCGCTTCGGCCGAGAGTGGCCAAGCCGTGTAGCGCGGCCCACAGGGTTTCGGTGGCGGTGTCCGCGTCCGCGGTGTCTGCCACAGCAGTAACGACGTCCCGCAACTCGGCGAAGGCGGCCGCTAGTTCGGGTGGCGTATCGGAGGCTGCGAAGTGCAGCGTGGTCGCGCGGGTGAACATTGCGTCATAGATAGCCGGGTTCGCGAGGGCAAAGTCGATGTACGCGTGCGCAATTCGTCGAAGTGCATGCTCGGGCTCCGCGGCGCCGCCCCTTGCGTTGGACAGTGACTCGGCGAGTTCTCGAAATCCCTCGACAGCGACGCTCTGGGCGATCGCTTCCATGTTCGAAAAGTGCTTGTAGAGGACCGGCTGGCTGTACTCGATTTCGGCGGACAACCGACGGGTGGTGACCGCATCCCATCCCTCGGCTTCGGCAATCCGACGTGCCGTCGTGACGATGAGTTGGCGACGGGCAGCGCGGTCTCGTTCGCGTCGCTCCTCAATGGTCATGTCCGATTCTAGCATCGCTAGCGCTAGTAGCAATGCTATTGACACGGCATTGAGCTGTGGGTTAGCGTTGCTAACACCTTCGAGTCGATTGGAGTTCGACATGACTGCCTCTGCACATGGCCTCGCCGACGCCTTCGTAACGATGCTCAACGAGCACGACCCCGATCTGGTGGATCGATTTGTGGCACCCGACTACCGAAATCACAACGTGTTCGTCCCCGATGGACGCGAGGCGAACCGGCAGTTCTGGGCCGGGTTCTTCCAGGCACTGCCCGATCTGACGGCCACCATGGAGGACTTGGTGATCTCCGGCGACCGCGTCGTCGGTCGCTTCGTCTACCGCGGGACCCACGCAGGCGAATTCATGGGGATTCCGGCCACCGGCCGCAAGGTCGAGATGCGATCGATCGACATCTGGCGTGTGGAGGACGGGATGTTTGTCGAACACTGGGACGAATTGAACACGTTGCAGCTGCTTCAGCAGATGGGTGCGCTGGGCAGGGCCGGCGCCGGCGGCGAAGCATGATCGACGTCGTCCGAATAGCGGCCCTGATCGCGGTTTTGAGTACCGGCGTCGTCTACGGCACCGATGTGTTCTGCGCGCTGGTGCAGCGCCCCGCGCTTGCCCGCATCGACGACCGTGCGCTCACCACCGTGATGGGAAACGTGCATCGCTACGGTGACCGGCGAATGCCGATACCCGGGGCGGTGGGGATCATTGCGGCGGCCATCTCCGCCGCGGTCGCCGGGATGGCGGGTCTGTGGGTCGAAGCCATCCCGGCCGCCACAGCCGTGGGTCTGCTACTGGCCTGGATCGTGCTGTACCGGAACGTGAGCGCGCCGATAAATCGGCAACTTGTTGCGGCAGCGGAGGCCGGCGAGGTTCCAGCGAACGTGCGTGTGTTGCAACGTAATTGGGATCGGATAATCACCACAAGGGCGGTCCTGCAGGGACTCGCGGTGGCCGCGTTGTGCGTTACGCTCGTGATCTGAAAGGCACCAGAGATCGTGTTTCAACTCAGGATTTATACATTGCATTCTGCAGAGGCTCTGGACAGATACGCCGCGATTCATTGGGCCCGTCACATCGGCAGCCTCGAAGCGTTCGGGGTCGAAACGCGCGGCATCTGGACGTCGCGCGACGGCGGCGAAAACCGGCTGTTCGCCCTTGTCTCGTACGAGAACGGCACAGACCCGGCGACGGTCGAGACCGAATACATGGCCAGCTCCGCGTTCGCGGAAGACATGGCTGGTTTTGATCCTCACGACATCGTCGACGTCACTTCTGTCGTGCTCGACGCGACGGCGTCATCACCGATTCGGTAAGTGGGCGAGCAGCTTTCACTCCACCTGGTAGCGGGGGAACACGCCGGCGGGCGGCGGCAGCGCGGTTCCCGGCACCAGGCGCGTGCCGATCGCCTCGAACGTCCGGTGGTCTTCGGATTGGCCGAGCAGGTCGAGTAGCTTGCCCGTCGACTCCGGCATCACCGGCTGGCTCAGCAGGGTGGCAATCCGCACCGTCTCCAGCGTCGTGTACAGCACGGTGCGGAACCGGTCGGCATCAGTCTTGCGAAGCACCCACGGCTCCTGCGCTGAGAAGTACTTGTTGGCTGCGCCGAGCACCGACCAGATCGCCTCGAGCGCGAGATGCATTGCGGTGGCGTCGTAATGGCCGCGGACCCGCTCCATCAGCGCGTCGGCCACCTCCAGCAGCGCCTTGTCGTCCGCGGTGAATTCCGCTGGTTCCGGGACGATTCCGTCGAGGTTCTTGGCGATCATCGACAGCGAGCGCTGTGCCAGGTTGCCGAGCTCGTTGGCCAGGTCGGCGTTGATGCGGCCGATGATCGCCTCTTCGCTGTAGCTGCCGTCCTGCCCGAACGGCACCTCGCGCAGGAAGAAGTAACGCACCTGGTCCAGCCCGAACGTGTCGATGAGATTCTTGGGGTCGACGACGTTGCCGACCGACTTGCTCATCTTCGCGCCGCGGTTCAGCACGAACCCGTGAACAAAGACCTTGCGCGGCAACTCGATTCCGGCAGACATCAGAAACGCCGGCCAGTACACGGTGTGGAACCTGATGATGTCCTTGCCGATCATGTGCAGGTCGGCCGGCCAGAATCGCTGGAACAGCTCCGACGACGTGTCCGGAAAACCAACGCCCGTCAAATAATTCGTCAGCGCGTCCACCCACACGTACATCACGTGGTCGGGATGGTCGGGCACCGGCACACCCCAGTCGAACGTCGTCCGCGAGATCGAGAAATCGCGCAGCCCGCCGGAGACGAAGCTGACCACCTCGTTGCGACGCACCTCGGGCTCAATGAACTCCGGGTGTGCCTTGTAGTGCGCCAGCAGCTTGTCCGCATATGCCGACAGCCGGAAGAAGTACGTCTGCTCCTCGGTCCACCTCACCGGGGCCCCGGTCTCGGTGGCGATCCGCACGCCGTCCGCACCCTCGGTCGTTTCCGCCTCGGTGAAGAAGCGTTCGTCGCGCACCGAGTACCAGCCCTTGTAGGCGTCCAGGTAAATGTCGCCGGCGTCGTTCATGCGACGCCAGATCTCCTTGGACGCCTCGTAGTGGTCGGCGTCCGAGGTGCGGATGAAGCGGTCGAAGGAGATCTTGAGGCGCTCCTGCATCCGCTGGAACACGTCGGAATTGCGCCGCGCCAGCTCGGCCGCCGGGATGCCCTCGGCCGCCGCCGTCTCGGCCATCTTCTGTCCGTGAACGTCGGTGCCGGTCAGGAACCGCACGTCGTACCCGTCCAGCCGCTTGAAGCGCGCGATCGCGTCGGTGGCGATGTATTCGTAGGCATGGCCGACGTGCGGGTCGCCGTTCGGGTAGGCGATGGCAGTGGTGATGTAGTACGGCTCGCTCATTTGTCCTCACCTTATTGTGTGCGAGTGAGTTCTGAAGTTCCCCCGCCACCCACCCGGCGTCCCTCGCCCCCGGCCCCGGAACCGCTTGCTCCCTTGATCGACGCCCACACCCACCTCGACGCCTGCGGGGCGACGGACGCCGCGAGCGTCACGGCGATCGTGGACCGCGCCGCCAACGTCGGCGTGCAGGCCGTCGTCACCATCGCCGACGACCTCGAGTCCGCGCGCTGGGTGACCGAGGCCGCCGACTGGGATTCGCGCGTCTACGCCGCCGTCGCACTGCACCCGACGCGCGCCAACGCACTCAC
>JBKOYU010000479.1:0-5634 GCA_046725575.1 Actinomycetota bacterium
GTTCTGGGCGCTTCGCGGTGGCGGCGGAAACTTCGGTGTCGTCACCACGTTCCAGTTCGCGCTGCACCCTGTCGGCCCGACTGTGATGGCCGGACCCGTCTTCTGGGCGGCCGACGATACCACCGACGTGCTGCGCTTCTACCGGGACTTCATCGCCGAAGCGCCCGACGAGCTCGGCACCGTCGTCAGGCTCGGCACCGTCCCCCCGCTGCCGGTCATCCCCGAGGACCTGCACTGGCGGCCGGCGCTCGCCGTCGCTTGCTGCTACGCCGGCGCCGTCGGAGAGGGCGAGCGGGTGGTACGGGACCTCCGCGGGTTTGGCACACCGCACGTAGACCTGCTGTCGCCGACCCCGTATACCGCGTTCCAGGGCGCCCTCGACGACACCGTCCTCCATGGGTGGCATTACTACTGGAAGTCCACGAACCTCGCCGGCCTGTCCGACGACACAATCGCCGTCGTCGCCGATCACGCGTACGCCGCCGGCTCGCCCCGGTCGTACTCGGCGATGTTTCACATGGGCGGTGCAGTCGCCCGAGTTCCCGACGACTCCACCGCCTACAGCGCTCGCGCCGTGGCCCACAACATCATCATCGACGCGGTGTGGCTCCCCGACGAATCGGGTGAGCTCGCCGCGGGCGAAACCGCTTGGGCGCGGCGGTTTCTCCGGGCTCTCCACCCGCACGGCGCCGACAGCGTCTACGTCAATTTCCTTGATTCGGACGACGACACCAGCCGCGTTCGAGACGCTTACGGCGAGCACACCTACCGGCGACTCGCCGAAGTCAAGGCCAAGTACGACCCCGACAACGCCTTCCACCACAACAAGAACATCTGCCCCGATGAGTCTGGCCACGATCGACGCGTGGCCACTTCCTGAGGGTGAGTGACAAGGGAACCGGTTTTAAGTCAATCGATTGACTTAACTGCCTGAGTGCGGTTGACTGGCTGCGTGACAACGGCCAGGACTGTGCGCGCCGATCGGGCCAGCAACACGCAAGAGGCCATACTGAAGGCCGCTGAACGCCTCTATGCCGAGCACGGCGTGTATGCCGTGTCGAACCGGCAGGTCAGCGAGGCCGCAGGCCAGGGCAACAACGCGGCGGTCGGGTACCACTTCGGCACCAAGACCGACCTGGTGCGGGCCATCGAGCAGAAGCATCGCGCCTCGATCGAGCGGCTACTCGAGCGGATGGTCGGCCAGACCGGCGACTCGGCAGACTTGCGGGACTGGATCACTTGTCTGGTGTGCTCGCTCACCGAGCACCTGGCTCAACTCGGCAACCCGACGTGGTACGCGCGCTTCGCGGCCCAGGCGCTGGCCGACCCCGCCTATCACAAGATCGTCATCAAGGATGCGCTTGCGTCACCATCGCTGGTACAGGTCGTTGACGGCATCACCCGCTGCTTGCCCGACCTGCCGATGGCAGTGGTGACGGAACGCAACATCATGGCGCGCAATCTGATGATGCACACGTGTGCCGACTTTGAGCGAGCGTTCGCCGAGGGCGCCGATGTCCCGCGGACCAATTGGAGCGCGGTTGCATCCGGCCTCATCGACGCGATCGTCGGGCTTTGGCTGGCACCCGTCACGGAGCAGCCCTGACGTGAAAGTGACCGTCGACCAAGACAAGTGCGTCTCGTCTGGCCAATGCGTGCTCAATGCCAGCGAGGTGTTCGACCAGCGCGACGATGACGGCGTCGTAACCCTTCTGACCGACAACCCGTCGCCCGAACAGGCCGAGAACACCCGTAAGGCCGCTGCAGCCTGCCCTGCACTGGCCATCGATATCGAGGAATGACGAGAGACTGTATGTCCGACACCTTGACCTCAAATCCGTCCGGCATTGCAGCAGACGTTCCCGACTACCCGATGGACCGCGACGCTCGCTGCCCGTTTGCGCCGCCGCCCCAGGTGCTCGAGATGGGCGAGGCGAAACCGCTTTCGCGGGTGCGGATCTGGGACGGCAGCACACCCTGGCTCATCACCGGTCACGCGGTGGCGAGGGAGTTGTTCGCCGACTCACGCGTCAGTGTCGACGACCGCCGCGAGGGCTTCCCGCATTGGAACGAGCACATGCTCTCCACGGTGTACAAGCGGCCGCGGTCGGTGTTCACGTCCGACGCCGAGGAGCACACCCGGTTCCGCCGGATGCTGTCCAAGCCGTTCACGTTCAAGCGCGTCGAGGGCCTGCGCTCGGCAATCCAAGAGGTGACCGACGAGTCTATCGACGCCATCCTGGCCGGCCCGCAGCCCGCCGACATCGTCGCGAAGCTCGCAATGCCGGTTCCCACCAGGGTGATCAGCGAGATGCTCGGCGTCCCATACGAAGACCACGAGTTCTTCCAGCACCACGCCAACGTCGGGCTTGCCCGCTATGCCACTGCGGAGGACGGCCAGAAGGGCGCAATGAGCCTGGCCCAGTACCTGATCAACCTCGTCGAAACCAAGATGGAGAACCCCGCCGAGGATGCGGTGTCCGATCTGGCCGAGCGGGTCAACGCCGGCGAGATCAGCGTCAAGGAAGCCGCCCAGTTGGGCACCGGCCTGTTGATCGCCGGGCACGAGACCACCGCCAACATGATCGGCATCGGTGTCCTGGCCCTGCTGGAGAACCCCGAACAGGCTGCGCTGCTGCGTGATTCGGACGATCCGAAGTTCATCGCCAACGCGGTCGAGGAGTTGATGCGCTACCTGTCGATCATCCAGAACGGGCAGCGCCGCGTGGCCATCGAGGACATCGAGATCGCCGGTGAGACTATCCGCGCCGGCGAAGGCATCATTATCGACCTGGCTCCCGCGAACTGGGATGCGACCGCCTATCCGGAGCCCGACAAGCTGGATCTCAGTCGGGACGCCGGCCAGCAGCTGGGCTTCGGGTACGGCCGTCATCAGTGCGTCGGGCAGCAGCTGGCCCGCGCCGAACTGCAGATCGTGTTCCACACGCTGCTGCGCCGCATTCCGACGCTGCGCCTTGGCGTCCCGTTCGACGAGGTTCCCTTCAAGCACGACCGCCTCGCCTACGGCGTATACGAACTTCCCGTTACCTGGTGATTGGAGTTGTCCCGTGTCTCTTCAAACAACTAAGCCAACCCAAACGAGCACCCTCTATCCTCGCGGAGGCTACGGCGCGCCGAAAGACCGTCAGGGCCACGCGGCCAAGCGAGACGTCGGACTGCCGGCGGGCACGGAGGTGTTCTCTGCCGACAACCACATCTCGGTGGCCGAGGACATCTTCTACGAACGCTTCCCCGACGAACTCAAGGACAAGGCGCCGCGGATCTGGTACGAGGACGGCGCATACATGGTCGGCCTGGCCAAGGGAAAAACCTTCCTGCCACGTGACTTCAGCCGGGTCCTGATGCAGTACGACGACCTCGCGGGCGCATCCACCAACAACATCGAGGCCCGCGTCCGCGAGCTGCGCGAGGACGGCATCGACAAGGAGTTGGCTTTCCCCAACGCCGTTTTGGCGCTGTTCCACTACCCCGACAAGGAACTTCGCGAGCGGGTATCCGCATTTAC
Source organism: Actinomycetota bacterium (assembly GCA_046725575.1). Taxonomy (GTDB): domain Bacteria; phylum Actinomycetota; class Actinomycetes; order Mycobacteriales; family Mycobacteriaceae; genus Mycobacterium. The sequence continues at coordinate 3,527 of JBKOYU010000479.1, forward strand.
AACGAATACATGGCCGATCTTCAGGAGCGTTCCAACGGCCACTTCTACGGCGCCGGGCTCATCAACTGGTGGGATCCGAAGGGTACGCGACGGACACTGGAGGAGCTGAAATCGCTGGGACTCAAGACGTTCCTGATGCCGATCAACCCCGGCAAGGACGACGACGACAACGTGATCGACTATGGCAGCACCGCGATGGATGCGGTGTGGGACGAGATCGAGGACGCGGGCCTGCCGGTGACCCACCACATCGGTGAGACGCCGCCGAAAACGCCGTGCGAATTCAACAGCGTCGTGGTGGGCATGATGATCAACATCGACGGGTTCCGGGAGGTGTTCTCCAAGTACATCTTCAGCGGCGTCCTCGATCGCCACCTGAAGCTGCGGATCGGCTGGTTCGAGGGCGGGATCGCCTGGGTGCCATGGGCTCTGCAGGACGCCGAGCACCTGCTGGCGTCGTATCAACACATGTTCAACCATCAGCTCGAGCACGACATCCAGCACTACTGGGACACCCACATGAGTACGTCGTTCATGGTCGACCCGCTGGGCCTGGAGTTGATCGACCGGATCGGAATCGACAAGGTGTTCTGGTCGTCGGACTACCCGCACAACGAAAGCACGTTCGGCTATTCGGAGAAGTCGCTCGCATCCGTTGTCGAAGCGGTGGGGCCGGAGAACGCCGCCAAGGTTGTCAGCGGAAACATCAAGAAGTTCCTGGGCATCGAGGAATGACCACGTCCCTGACGGCGGTCACAACCACCCTCGACATTCCGGACCTGCCCGACCGGGGCCGCATGTACCGCGAGAGCGGCGCCCGGTTGCGGGCGGCCATGACGGACAACGGCGTTGACGCGTTGATTCTGCTGGGCAACGGCAACGTCGTATACGTGACGGGCGCGAGCTGGCCGCTGCTCGACGCCGGGCTGTCCCACGTCGAACGGCCGGTCGCGATCGTGCTGGCCGACGACGAGCATCCGCACCTGTTCATGCCGTTTCGGGAGGGCGCGGCGTCGGAGTCGGAGATACCTGCCGATCATCTGCACCCGCCGCTGTACCTCGAATTCGACGAGGGTGTCGATCATTTCGCGCGTGTGATCTCCGAGCTCATACCGTCCGGTGCGACCGTCGCCGTCGACGAGCTCACCGGCGCGATGCGCCGCGCCGCGGATCGGTTGTTCCCGGGCGGCCCTCTGTCGGATGCCGCGCCCGTCGTCGGCGCCGCCAAGTTGGTGAAGACGCCCGACCAGATCGCCTGCATCCGAAAGGCCTGCCGCATCACCGAAGAGGCGGTCGTCGACGTGCAGAAGGCGTTGGTGCCCGGTGTCCGTCAGATCGACCTGTCCGCACAGTTCGTGCGTCGCGCGTTCGAGTTGGGCGCGACGGCCAACATGCTCGAGGCGATCTGACAGGTGATGCCGGTGACCAAGGCCGAGGGCACTTGGACGACGCACGGGGATCTCGCGCTTCCGCTGTTGACCACGGAACGCGAGCTCGCCGCCGGTGACGTGCTATGGACTGACGTCAGCATCACCTACACCGGCTTCTGCTCGGATTTCGGCCGGACGTGGTTGGTCGGCGAAACACCGTCGGCCCGCCAGCAGCCTCAGTTCCACCAATGGCGCGACATCTTGAATGCCGTACTGAAGGTGACGAAGGCGGGTGCGACGTCGGGTGACCTGGCCCGCGCGGCGATCGCCGCCAACGGCGGTCAGAAGCCATGGCTGCCGCACTTCTATCTGGGACACGGCATCGGGGTCAATGCCGCCGAAATGCCCATGATCGGAACGGATCTCGGCGAGGAATTCGACGACAACTTCGTGTTCCCGGCCGGGATGGTGCTGGTGCTCGAGCCGGTGGTCTGGGAGGACGGCACCGGTGGCTATCGAAGCGAGGAGATTGTGGTTATCACCGAGGACGGCTACGTGCCGTTGACCGACTACCCCTATGCCCCCTATGGCGATTGACGTCCTGCCCGACGAGCGGGCACTGCGAATCGGCAGGCGTGGGCGCGCACTGGCCCAGATGGAAGCGCACGACCTCGATGTGCTGGTGCTCGGGCGTCAGGCGAACGTCCGATACTTCTCCGGTGCGCCGCAGTTGTGGGT
>JBKOYU010001068.1:0-2270 GCA_046725575.1 Actinomycetota bacterium
CCACGGCGCGTGCGACTCGAGGTGTCGCTTCAGCGCGGCGAGATGTTCGAGCGCGTCACCACCCGGCGCAACACGCATGCTGACCTTCGCCCGCGCCCGCGGGATCAAGGTGTTCGACGACTTGTCGATCGGCGTGGTGTCGATCCCGATGACCGTGACCGCGGACTTGGCCCAAAGCCGTTGCGGCACTGAGCCGGAACCGATTTCTGACACGCCGTCGAGCAGGCCGGACTCCTCGCGGACCCGCTCCTCGGAGTAATCGACGTCGGCCGCCTCACCCTGGTGCACGCCGGCCACCGCGACATTGCCATCGTCGTCGTGCAGGCTGGCGAGCAGTCGGACCAGCACGCTCAACGCATCGGGCACCACACCGCCCCACAGGCCGGAGTGTAGGCCATGGTCGAGCGTTGCGACTTCCACGATGCAGTCCGCGAGCCCGCGCAGCGACACCGTCAGCGACGGCACGTCCGTGCTCCAGTTGTCGGAGTCGGCGATGACGATCACGTCGGAAGCCAGCGTGTCCTTGTGCGAGGCGAGCAACCGGCTCAGCGACGGCGAGCCCGATTCCTCCTCCCCCTCGACGAACACCGTCACACCGACGGGCGGCGCACCGCCGTGCGCTCGGAACGCCGCCAAATGCGTTGCGATGCCTGCCTTGTCGTCGGCAGTGCCGCGACCGTAGAGGCGGCCGTCGCGCTCGGTCGGCTCGAACGGCGGCGACGCCCACTGGCCGTGGTCACCCTCGGGCTGTACGTCGTGATGCGCGTACAGCAGCACCGTCGGCGCGCCGGGCGGGGCGGGGTGCCGGGCGATGACGGCGGGCGCGCCGCCCTCGCTGACGATCTGCACGTCGCCAAACCCGGCCTCAGACAACAGTTTTGCCACCGCGTGGGCACTGCGCTGCACTTCGGGCCTGCGCACCGGGTCGGCCCACACGGATTCGATGCGCACCAGGTCTTCCAGGTCGCGCCGCACCGACGGCAACACCTCACGCACCCGCTCCACGAGATCGCTCATGGCAACGAGGCTAGCGGGTTGTGTTCTCTGCGCGAACGGACGCAAAGTGCCTCGACACGCCGAGAAAATGGAGCACTTTGCGTCCCCAGCTGGCGCGGGGGTCCAGCTCGCGCAGTTAGCGCTCCTCGAGGATGGCGACCGCCGCCGCGGTATCGGCCTCGTGGGTCAGCGACAGGTGGATCGTCACGTTCTTCAGGTGCTCGGCGATCGCACCCGTGAGCCGCACCTTCGGCCGGCCCCACATGTCGGTGATCACCTCGATGTCGCGGTGAATGCCCTCCGGCAGCACCGGCCGTTTGGAGAACCGCGAGCCCGACCACGCCTTGATCACGGCCTCCTTGGCCGCCCACCGCGCGGCGAGATGCCGCGCCGCGGACGAGCTCTTGTCGGCGGCATCACGGCGCTCACCGGGCGTGAACGTCTCGGCGAACACCGTGCCGGGTTGGTCGACCTGCGCGGCGAAATCGGGAATGGAGACCAGGTCGATCCCCACCCCGACTATCGTCATGGGAGGAACGCTAGCGCACACCCCTCAGCGCACATAGACGTCGTTTTCGCCCAACCGTGATGCCGGATCGAGCAGCATCTCGGCCTCCTGCCGCTTCTCCGGCGCCTCGTGGCTGAACCGGCGGTCGGCAGGCTTCTCGTACAGCGACGGGCCACCGGCTATCGCCGACGCGAGCCTGTGCTGACCGGCCAGCACCCGGGCCTCGAAGCGCTCCTGGTAGTCCTTCCGCTGCTCGGGATCCAGCGCGGCCAGGAATGCCTGCGGGTGCACCAGCGCGATCAGACCCGACACGTGACCGAATCCGAGGCTGGTGATCAGGCCCGCTTTCAGCGGGAACTTGTCCCCAAGCCGCAGGGTGTCGCGCAGCCAGACCAAGTGCGCAGCGCTGGCGAGCTCGTCGTCGACGCAGTCCAGGCTGCGGTTGGGCGGAATCACGCCGTAGCGCATGATCTGGCACAGCCCCATCATCTGGAACGCCGCGGCGCCACCCTTCGAGTGGCCGGTCAGGCTCTTCTGCGACACCACGAACAGCGGTGCACCGGGCGAGCGGCCCAACGAGTCGGCGAGCCGTTCGTGCAGCTCGGTCTCGTTCGGGTCGTTGGCCAGCGTGGAGGTGTCGTGCTTGGACACCACCGCGATGTCGTCGGGGCCGACGCCGAGCTTGGCGAGTGAGCGCGCCAACTGCGAATCCTTGCCGCCGCGACCGGCACCCAACGCGCCAAGCCCTGGGGCCGGAATCGACGTG
>JBKOYU010000125.1:0-5242 GCA_046725575.1 Actinomycetota bacterium
GTACAGGCGCGAACAACCGCACTCTCAGCGGGCTAGATCACAGCTGCCACCACGGGTCAACCGACGACGTGTCGGGATCGACGCGCTGCCCAGGCTTGGGCACCACCACGTTGACACCCGCCGGGTCGGCAGCCCGCAGCAGCCGCTCGACCGGTTCGGCCCAGGGATGCGGCGCCAGCCGGAACGTCGCCCAGTGAATCGGCACCAGCATTCCCGAGTCGGCCTCGGCGACATCGAGATGTGCGCGGACAGCGTCTTCCGGGTTCATGTGGATATCCGGCCACGCCGAGTGATACGCGCCGATCGGCAGCAGGGTCAGGTCGAAAGGCCCGTGGTCCATCCCGATTTCGGCGAAGCTCTTGGTGTAGCCGGTGTCGCCGCCGAAGAACGCGCGATGCCTCGGCCCGGCGATCACCCACGACGCCCACAGCGTGGTGTTGCGGGAGAACAGCCGCCCGGAGAAGTGCCGGGCGGGCGTGCACAGAAGGGTCAGCTCGCCTATTTGGCGGCTCTCGTTCCAGTCGAGCTCGATGATGCGGCTCTCGGCGATGCCCCATTTACGCAGGTGCGCGCCGACACCGAGCGGCACGAAGAACGGCGCGCGTTGCATGCGGGCCAGCCCGATGATCGTGTCGATGTCGAGGTGGTCGTAGTGGTCGTGGCTGATCAGCACCGCGTCGACGGCGGGGAGCGCCTCCAGCGGTACGGGCACCTCATGCATGCGTTGCGGGCCGACCCTGCGCGACGGGGAGCACCGGCGACTCCACACCGGATCGGCGAGCACTCGGTAGCCGTCGACCTCGATCATCGCCGTGGAGTGGCCGTACCAGCTGACCGCGAGCGGCGCTGCGGCGGCATCGGCAGGTGCGGGCTCCATGACCGGTATCGGTCCACGCGGGCGGGACGTGCCGCGCGAGCCGATCAATTCCCAGATGATCTGCCGCTGCTCTTCGCGGTCGAGGTTGATGCTCGACGCCGGGTCGACATTGACGAACACCCCGTCCTGGTAGTTCGGGGAGCGCTGCGCGATGGCCTGGATCTCGGCGGGTGAGGCGCCCAGCGCGGCAGGCGCGCCGTGCAGCGCGCGCAACGCCCAGCTTCCGGCCAGCACGGATGCCGTGCCGAACCCGAAGCGCAGGGCTGCGCGCACCACCATCAGGCCCCCTGAAACTTCGGTGGCCGCTTCTCGACGCGGGCCACCTGTGCCTCGATCACGTCTTGACTACCCCACGCCTTGTCAAACAACTCTTTGTGGACCTCGTGCTGTTCCTCGTAGGCGCCGTCGTCGTTGAGCACCCGTTTGGCGTGCTGCAGCGCCAGTGGCGCTAGCCCGGTGATCTCGGCAGCCCACGCCTGGGCGTCGGCCAGGGTACCCAGGCGGTTGGCCATCCCAGTCTGCAACGCGACATCGGCCGTCAGCTTCTCCGCGCTCAACAGCATCGCGCGCGCTCGACCGTGGCCGACGAGCGACGACAGCCGACGAATGCTCCAGTTGTCAAGTGCCAGACCGTATTTGGCGACAGGGAACTGGAAGAACGCGTCGGGTGCGACGACCCGCAGATCACAGATCATGGCCAGCTGCAGCCCGGCTCCGATCGCCGGGCCATTGATCGCGCCGACGACTGGCATCGGCGCCTCATCGATGGCCTTGTGCAGTGCAATGAGCCGATCGGGGTAGTCGGCGGCGAATGCGTCTCCCGACAGGTCTGCTCCGGCGCAGAACACCGTGCCCTGGCCGGTCAGCACGAGGGCCCTGACGTCCTCGGCCGCGGCTTTCTCGACCGCCTCACGCAATCCGTCGACAAGCTCGGTGTTCAGGGCGTTGCGGCGCTCGGGGCGCTGCAGCTCCAGGGTGGTCACGTGGCCGTCGCGGGTCACTCCGATCATGGGGGCAAGCCTATTAGGGTCACCCTGTGAGCCGGATCGGCGCCCTGCAGCTCCTCGATGCCGTGCTGGACGAGGGTTCGTTCAGCAGCTGGGACACCCCGCCGCGCCAGGTCGACGCCAGCGAGGCGTACCGCGGCGAGCTGGCCGCCGCCACGGCCGCGACCGGTCTGGACGAATCCGTGGTGACCGGCGAGGGCACGGTCTTCGGCCGTCGCGTCGCGCTGGTGGCCTGCGAGTTCGATTTCCTGGCCGGCTCGATTGGCGTAGCCGCCGCCGAGCGCATCACCGCGGCCGTGCAGCGGGCGACGGTCGAGCGGCTGCCGCTGCTGGCGTCGCCGAGCTCGGGCGGCACCCGCATGCAGGAGGGCACCGTCGCGTTCCTGCAGATGGTCAAGATCGCGGCGGCGGTCGAACTGCACAAGCGGGCGCACCTGCCGTATCTCGTGTACCTGCGCCACCCGACCACCGGCGGGGTGTTCGCCTCGTGGGGCTCGTTGGGTCACGTGACCGCGGCCGAACCGGGCGCGCTCGTCGGCTTCCTCGGCCCGCGGGTCTACGAGCACCTCTATGGCGAGCCGTTCCCGTCCGGCATCCAGACCGCGGAGAACCTGCACCGACACGGTGTGATCGACGGCGTGGTCCCACTCGGCGCCCTGCGCTCGACGCTGGACCGCACGCTCAAAGTGGTCGCCGACAGTCCCGAGGCGCCGCCTGCTGTGCCGGGGGCGAAGCCGCTTCCCGACGTGTCGGCGTGGGAGTCGGTCGAGGCGTCGCGGCGCCCGGACCGCCCGGGCGTCGGATATCTGTTACGGCACGGCACCACTGAACGCGTGCTGTTGTCGGGCACCGAACGCGGCGAGGCGGCCACCATGATGCTGGCGCTGGCCAGGTTCGGCGGTCAGCCCGCGGTCGTGCTCGGCCAGCAGCGTGTCGTCGGAGGATTGGTGGGGCCGGCGGCGCTGCGGGAAGCCCGGCGCGGCATGGCGTTGGCGGCGGGGCTGCAGCTGCCGCTGGTGCTCATCATCGACACCGCCGGGCCCGCGTTGTCGGCCGAGGCCGAGCAGGGTGGGCTGGCCGGTGAAATCGCGCGCTGCCTCGCCGAACTCGTCACGCTGGACACGCCGACGGTGTCGGTGCTGCTCGGGCAGGGCAGTGGCGGGCCGGCGCTGGCGATGGTGCCGGCCGATAGGGTGCTGGCCGCGCTGCACGGCTGGCTGGCGCCACTGCCGCCCGAAGGCGCCAGCGCGATCGTGTTCCGTGACACCGCCCACGCGCCGGAACTGGCTGCGGCGCAAGGCATTCGGTCGGAGGATCTGTTGCGCCATGGCATCGTCGACGCGATCGTGCCCGAGCGTCCCGATGCCGCCGACGAGCCGATGGAGTTCACGCATCGGCTCTCGGCGACGATCGCCAACGAGCTGCACCAATTGCGTGGGCTACCCGACGACGAACGGCTGGCGGCCCGGCTCGCGCGCTATCGGCGGATTGGGCTGTGAGTCCGACGCTCCTGCTGGTACATAGTCCAGTCGTCGGGCCGACGACATGGTCGTACACAGCGGAGGTGTTGCAGGAGAACGGTTTTGGTTGCCGTGTGCCGGACTTGACGGGTGTGGCGACGATGTGCCAGCCGTATTACCCGAAGTACGCCGTGGCGGCCGCGGCGGCGGTCGACGACACTGCTGACACGGTCGTCGTGGTCGGGCACAGCGCGGCAGGTGCACTGCTGCCCGCGATCGCCGAGGCCGTTGGCGACCGGACGCGAGGCGCGGTGTTCGTCGACGCCATGCTGCCGCAACCGGGCCGCAGCTGGTTCAACACCGCCCCACGGGGGCTGGAAGCGCAGCTGCGCGGCCTCGCCGATCACGGCCTGCTGCCGCCGTGGCACGAATGGTTCCCGCCAGGGGCGCTGGAGGACCTGGTGCCCGACGCGGAGCGGCGGCGACGTCTAATCAGCGAGATACCGCGACTGCCGGTGGCCTACTTCGACGAGCCCGCTCCGCCTGCGCGGTTTGCGAAATCAGTGTCATGTGCATTTCTGCGGCTCGGCGCGCCCTTCGATGCTGCTGCGGACAAAGCCGAACGGCTCGGCTGGTGGGTGGCGCGCAGGGACTGGGATCACCTGCGGATGCTCAGCGCGCCGGAGGCGGTCGCCGACCTTATCGCGCAGGCGATTTCCGCGACCCAAGGGGAGTGATGGCATGCTGGCGTTGTGGCGCCTCTCTTCGAGTTCGCGGGCCACTTCTGGTGGCTGATCTTCCCGTTCATGGGTGCGATCGGCGGCGCCGTGCGAGCCGTAGTCGTGGCTAATGAGCGGCGCGCCCAGCGTCGCCTCGAGCGGTACCGCATCAAGCAGCAGACAAAGGTCGCGCTCGCGGAGGCGTCGGGCCGGGCCCGCACCAACGAGGCCGGCTACAAGCGCGAGATGACCAAGGTGCTCGAGCGCCACGATCGCACCGACGCGCGCTGGCTCGACTACGAGATCGACATCGCCAAGCTGCTGGACTTCCCGCTGATGACCGACATGCGCGATCCGCTCACCATTGCGTTCCACAAGGCCAAGAGCCACGCGGACTGGCTACGGCCTGATTCCGTCGACGACATCCTCGGCGATCGCAACGCCCAGCTCGAGTACCGCGACGCCGTCGGGGAGTACGTGGCCACGTTCGACATCGCGGAGTCGGAGGCGATCCGCCGGCGGCGCAGCGACTTCTCCGCCGAAGCGCAGGAACGGCTGGAGCGCGCCCAGCGTCTGCTGAGGCTCGCGTCCGACGGTGGTGCGACACCGCAGGAGCGACAGAGCGCGTATGCGCGGGCGCAGAAGGAACTCGACGGGCTCATCGTGTTGCCTGCGGCGACGCGGGCCAGCATCGAGCGCAAGATCGCACGCGAGATCGAGGCCTAACTCCGACCACATAGTGCGTCACATCGAGGTGTCCAAGTGACAAGTGTGACTACAGAGACCTAGTCGCCTGTCGATCAGACGGTCGCTCAGTCGTCATTGGCATATGGAAAAACCTCGCGTCTTGCGCTTCCTTGCCCGGTTGGCCGGTGGTGCCGGGTCGTGTGGGTTGTCGGCAAGGGCAACGCCAACGGGCGATGGTGCGACGAACGCGCTGATCACGGCTGGCAAGATGATGGTCCGTTTCATGGTATTCCTCCCATCGGGACCCCCTCTTTGGAGGCGTTGGACCGCCCCGGCCGGTTCCCGTTGGAAAGCACATTTCAGGCGCTCTGTCGCGGGGCCTCCAGATACCGCTGAACCGTCGGCCCCAGCCAAGCCACGACCTCGTCGCGTGACATCGCCACCACCGGCGGTAACCGCAGCACATAGCGGCAGAGCGCCAGCCCAAGCACC
>JBKOYU010001050.1:0-6748 GCA_046725575.1 Actinomycetota bacterium
GGGCATGCCGGAGCGCCAGGCCGTCGGCCGTCGCCAGGCACGCGTCCGCGAGATTCTGCACACGCTGCCGCCCGCGGCCCAGGAAGCGATCCGCGACGACCTCGAGGGCACGCACAAGTACGCCGCGCACACGATCCCGGATGACGTCGCGACCTCGCGTCATCGCTCGGCCGCCGACGACGCGCCGACCGGACGGATCCCGGTCACCGGGGAGCGCTAGCCTCAAGGCATGCCTGCCGAGCAGAAGCCGACCTTCTGCCGGATCTGCGAGCCGCTATGCGGCATGATCGCGACCGTCGACGACGGACGACTGGTCTCGCTGCGCCCCGATAAGGACCATCCGCTCTCGGCTGGCTTCGCCTGCCAAAAGGGCATCGCGTTCACCGAGGTCGTCAACGACCCAGACCGCGTCACCACCCCGCTGCGACGCATGGCCTACGGCGGCTTCGAACCGGTCAGCTGGGACGAGGCGATGACGGACATCGCCGACCGGCTCGCCGCGATCCACAAGAAGCACGGTGCCGGCGCGATCGGCTGGTACTACGGCAACCCAGGCGCCTTCAGCTACTCGCACACCCTGAGCCTGTCGATGTTCATGGCCGGTTTCGGTCCGCGGCTGCACGTGTTCACCGCCGGGTCGCAGGACGTCAACAACCGCTTCGTGGCCAGCCAACTGCTGTACGGGTCGCCGCTGGCGCTGCCGGTGCCCGACGTGCTGCGCACCGACCTGTTCGTCGTGATCGGTGCGAACCCGATCGTCTCCCACGGCAGTGTGCTGACCGTGCCGCGGATCAAGGACCGTATGCACGACATCGTCAAGCGCGGCGGTCGTGTGCTGGTCATCGATCCGCGCAGGACCGAGACCGCCGCCCAGTTCGAATGGCTGGGCATCATTCCCGACGGCGACGCCTACCTGCTGCTGTCACTGCTGCATGTGTTGTTCGGCGAGAACCTCGTTGACCGCGCCCGGCTGGCCCGCCAGGCCGACGGCGCGGCGTGGCTCGAGCGGCTGGCCAAGCCGTTCAGCCCCGAAGCCACCCAACCCCGCACCGGCATCGACCCGGACACCGTGCGGTCGTTGGCCCGCGACCTGGCCCGCACCCCACGCGCCGCGGTGTACGGCCGCGTCGGCACCAGCACCGGTGAAAACGGCACGCTCACAACGTATTTGCTCGATGCGGTGAACCTCGTGGCCGGAAACCTGGACCACACCGGCGGCAGCATGTTCGGGCGGTTCGGCTTCCCGGGCGAGCGGTGGGCGATGAAGGCCCTCGGCGCGCTGCTGCGCGCGATCTACACGCGCAGGCGATCCCGCATCGGGGGCTTCCCGTCGGTACTGATGTCCGAGCCGGCCGGGGTGATGGCCAAGGAGATCACCACACCCGGGCCCGGTCAGGTGCGGGCGCTGCTTGTCAGCGCGGGCAATCCGGTGCTGTCGGTGCCCAACGGCGATGAATTGGAAGAAGCACTCGAAGGCCTCCAGTTGATGGTCGGCATAGACCTCTACGTCAACGAGACGCTCGCGCACTGCGACTACGTGCTGCCCGCCGCGACGATGTACGAACGCGACGACTTCCCGCTGCCGTTCCAGGTGCTGCAGCCCACCCCGTTCCGCCAGGCCACCGAGGCCGTCATCGAACCGGTCGGGCAAGCCCGTGCCGAATGGGAAGTCATCGACGACATCACCCACCGCCTGTGGCGTCGCACCCCAGGACTGGCGACTCTGGCTGCTGTCCGAAAGGTTTTGGGCCTCTTCGGTATTCGGCTGTCTCCGCGACTGCTGGTGGACGCCGTCATCCGGCTTGGCGAGGGAGGTGACAAGTTCGGGTTGCGCCGCGGCGGGCTCAGTTTCTCCCGGCTGACCGCCGACCACCCGCACGGCAAGTTGCTGGCTGCGAATCTGCGCGACGGAGTGCTCGCCGACACCGTCGTCTACCGCGGGCGCCGGGTGCGGCTGCAGCACGACGAGATCGCCGCAGAGATCGACGCGCTGCGCGACCGTCGAGCACCCGAGGGGTATCCGATGCGCCTGATCGGCATGCGCGAGGCCCGCTCGGAGAACACCTGGATGCACAACGCGCCGCTGCTGATGCGTGGCGACCGCATCCAGAGTGCGCGCATGCACGTCGACGACGCGGCGGCGGCCAACATCGTCGACGGCGACGTCGTGCGGATCACCTCGCGGCACGGCGAGATCGAGCTGCCCGTCATCGTGACCAAGGACATCGTCGCGGGGGTCGTCGCCGTCCCCCACGGCTGGGGCCACAAGGGCACCGGCGGCTGGCAGGTCGCCAACGGCGCCGGCGGCGCGAACGTCAACCGGCTGATGTCCAGCGCGCCCGAAGACCTGGAACGGCTGGCCGGGATGGCCCGGCTGACCGGCGTGCCCGTGCGGGTCAAGCGTGCGTCAATCAAATCCGCTGTGCCACTCCGGCATTGACCGCTTGGTCGAGGAAATCGGGTGGAATCTCAGGCCATTCGGGACGCCACCACCCGGACCGCTGATCTTCCTGCAATTCCGAAAGGATTGCGGCGACATAGGGACCGCCGTCGACGAGGTAACGCAACATCCCCAACTGCGCACATTGCGCAGCGACGGTCGCGATCGTGGTCTTCGCCTCGTCGACGCGGCCGGCGGCCGACAGGCTCGCACCCAGCAGACGCCGCGCTCGGAGCAACGCCTGTGGGCGGTTCGGCGATGTGGTGCGGTCGACCCACTCCTGCGCCCACCGGCAGGCGAGCTCCCGCTTCTCCGGATCGTCGGCCGCAATCAGCAGCCGGATGGCCGAGGCCTCTTCGAACTGGACGGTAATCTCGTCGATCGCGTCCACCGGCTGGCGGCGCGACTCGTAGGAACTCGGCGGCCACGGATCGGAATCGGGATGCGGCGGAAGCCCGAGGCGCGTGCGTTCGTGCTCTGCCATCGCCCGCAGGCGGTTCAGCGAGAGTGCCCGCGCGACCCGGATGGCCTCATCCAGCCGTTGACCGGCAGCAAGCCGGTCGCCCTGCAGCGCCTTGATCCTGGCGGCGATCACATATCGGGCGATCTTGAAGTCGACCGAGCCGCCCTCGGGCCCGAGCTTGTAGCCCTCCTCCAGCAGGCGGGCGGCCTCGTCGAGATCGCCTCGCTCGTAGAGCAATTCGCCCAGCAGGGAGCTGGCCAGCCGGGCGGTGTATGAATGGCTGCCGCCGGACCGCTTGGCGATCTTGAGCGCCTTGCGGAAGCACTTTTCCGCCTCGTTGTTGTCCAGCATCAAGTGGTGCGCTAACCCGGTGAAGCACAGTCCGTTGACCACGCTGAACGCGTCCCCACTGCGTTCGTAGAAGGGCGCTGCCCAAGCCTGGACCCGCTTGACCTCGTCGAGGTCGTAGCGGTACGCGGCCGCGAATGTCGCGACGTTGGCGGCCGAGGCGACGACGAATGGGCGCATACCGTCCTGCCGCGCCAGGCACGGCGCGATGTGCTCGTCGATGCACGCCAGTCGGTCGGACCGCAACGCAACGACACCGCGCACGACGCCGGCATCCGCGCGCACGTCGGCCATCTCGTCGGCGGACAGGCCCGAGGTGGCCAAGGTGGAATCCACCAATGCCAGGGCTTGCTCGGCCGCAGGGATCCGGTGCAGCACGATGTTGGCCCAGGCCAGCGCGAGCTGCAAGCGCGGGTGTGACTGCACGGCGACCTTTGGCAGCTTGCCCACCAGCCCGATCAGCGTGGCCATTTGAGAATTCGCCACCAGACGGATGCCGTCATTCTCGACGAGCTGCACTGCCCGCTGGTCATCACCGGCCGCCAACGCGTGATCGACCGCCTCATTGACCAAATGGTTGTCGGCGAACCACGTCGACGCCACGCGATGCAGCCGCACGACCCGCTCGGGTTCGTCACGGCCGAGCCGGTGCCGCAGAAAGTCAAGGAACAGCTGGTGGTAGCGGAACCACTGCTCGTCGATCCGGCGCAGGAACAGGTCGCGCTCCTCGACCTGCTCGAGCATCGCCTGCCCGTCCGGCACGCCGGACAACGCCGACGCCAGGCCCCCGCAGATCCGCTCGGTGATCGACGTGGCCAGCAGGAAGTCGAGCATCGACGGTTCCAGGGTGTCGAGCACGTTCTCGGCGAGGAACTCGCTGATCGCGTGGTGGCGGCCGGTCATCGTGCCGATCAGCCGGACGGGATCGTCGCGGCCGCGCAGCGACAACGATGCCAGCTGCAGCGCGGCCACCCAGCCGTCCGTCTTGGCGGTGAGCTCCTCGACGTCGGCGTGGTCCAGGTCCAGCCCACTCAGGTCGACCAGGAAGTTCTCCGATTCAGCGACGTCGAAACGCAATGCGGTGGCATCGATTTCAAGAAGTTCGTCCTGCATCCGCATCCGGCTCATCGGCAGGCCGCTCTGGTTGCGGCTGGTCACCACCACGGTCAAATCGTCAGAGGCGTAGACGAGTAGGTACAGCAGCGCCCCGATGGTCGCCGGGTCGGTGACGCGCTGCCAGTCGTCGATCACCAGTGTCATTCGCGTGCCCGTCTCGTGGATCTCGTTGATCAACGAGGTCAGGACGTAACGCTCGGCCTCATCGCCGTGCTCCTCCAACACCTCGCCGAGCTCGGTCGCCAGCGCAGGCGTCACGGCGTGGATGGCCTCGATCAGATGGGACAGGAACCACACGACGTTGTTGTCGTCGTGGTCGACGGTCAGCCATGCCACCGCGACGCCTTCGGCGGTCAGCAGTTTCGCCCACTGGGCGGCAAGCGTGCTCTTCCCGAAGCCGGTTGGGCCGTGGATCACCGTGAGCTTCTTGTTCTGTTGTGCTCGCAGGACTTTGATCAGCCGCGTGCGATCGACCAACGCCTTCGTCGACACCGGCGGCTGGAACCGCGTCGCCGGTGCAGGCGGCGTCAACCCCCGCACCGGATACGACGGCGTGCCCACCGACCGCGATGGGTTGTACCGGATCGTAGGCGCCGGTATCGGCACGGCCATATCGTCGACCGCCAAGCCGTGTATCCGCTGCACCTCGCGCAACTGCTCCCCGAATTCCTTTGCGGTCGCCGGTCGGTCGTCGGTGTTGCGCGACATCGCCTGCTCGATCACCGCGCATACGTCGGCCGGTAGGCCCGAATCCCGCAGGTTCGGCATGGGGTGCTGCGTTATCCGGAGAAACTGGGCGACCATCTGCTCGCCCTTGCGACGCTCGAATACTGCGTGCCCCGTGCCGGCGCAGAACAGCGTCGACGCGAGGCTGTAGACATCCGAGGTCACCTCCGGCGGTTGGCCTAACAGCACCTCTGGGGCGGTATATGCCGGCGAACCCATGACCGCGCCGTCCGCCGTCTCGAACCCGCCGATGATGCGGGCGATCCCGAAATCTGTCAGCTGCGGTTCGCCGTACTCGGTGAGCAGGATGTTCGCCGGCTTGACGTCGCGGTGCAGCGTCTCGCGGCGGTGCGCGGTTTCCAGCGCGCCCGCGACTTTCACCCCGATGTGCAGCGCGTCGGCCCACCCCACCGGTCCGTTGTCGTGGATCTTGGCCTCCAGCGAACCGTGCGGGTGGTACTGCATCACGATGTATGGCCGGCCGCTGGCGGTGGTGCCGACCTGGAAGATGGTGACGATGTGCGGGTGCCCGGACAGTTTGCCCATAGCGACCTGCTCACGCACGAACCGCTCCAGGTTGTCAGGCTCGAGATCCGCGGTCAGCACCTTTACCGCGACGATGCGATCCAGCTGGGGCTGGCTGCAGCGATACACCACGCCGAACCCGCCTCGGCCGATTTCCTGGGGATCCTCAAAACCGGCAGCCACCAACTCCGCCGGGACCCCGGCGTGCACATCCCCCTGCGTCGGCAGCGGGTCGCTGCTAGCCATCGGTCGTCTCGATATCGCCGGCTCATGGCCGCTCATGGCCACCTGACCCGAGCATAAACCGATCCTCGGCTGGTCGACGGCTGATGAGTGACCCGCCGTCAATTCCTGTTAATCGCCCTCGCGGGGTGACAACGTGCGTTACCGTTTCCGCGGTCGGGGACAGGAGACGGCATTGTTGAACCGGTTCTCGGTGTGGCTGGGCGCGGGAATCGTGAGCGTCGGCGTGGTGGCAGCGATGGGGCGGGTGCAGGCTTGGCGGCCGCCGACACCCCGACGGGGTCAGACGCCACGGGAACGACTTCGTCGGACTCGACGAAAACGACTGATAGCAAAGCGAATTCGGACGAGGAGTTCGCCCCGGACGACGAGGACCACAACCTGGTCGGGGTGCTCCTCCTCGACACCTCGCCCATCGGAGGAGCGGTGGAACGTGGCCTCGCCAAGATTCCCGACGACATCCCCGTCTACGCCATCGCGCGGAACCCAATGCCTTGAACGCGTTCGGTGGCGTGAACGATCTGCTGACGACTGCGCGACCCGGACAATTCGTCGGCGTCCAGTTGGTCGGCGGTGTGCATGCGGACTCGTCCTTCCTCGAGTCGCTAGGGTCGCTCAACTTCGTGTATTGCGCCGAGCCGATCGGCGGCATGGAACCGGTCCAGACCGAGTTCTTAACGGAAAACTCCACACCAAACACGGCGCTATCTCTTGACGGACGGAGGCAAACGCGCCAATCTGTTGGTCAGCATGTGTGCACGGGTTAAGGACGCCAGCCAGCGCCCGGTGACTTTTGCATGCAGTGGTTGAGGAATACGCCGTCCTGCGGTACTGTTGGACGTTGCGCTGGCTGCATCCTGCCCACCTAAACCCGCACCTGACACCGA
>JBKOYU010000946.1:0-3597 GCA_046725575.1 Actinomycetota bacterium
CAGAAGCGCTGATTAGAGGCATTTATCGCGAATTCCCTAGTTGTGGACGGTATTTGGATCGACTTACGGGTGAGGATGAATTCCCCCAAGTTCGGATCCAAGGTAAACGCATGCACCCCCGTCCCCACCGAAAGCACCAGCATCGTCGATGGCCCATAGATCGCATAACCGGCGCAGACCTGTTGACAGCCGGGCTGAAGGAAATCGTCCGGCTCCGGATCACTCGCGGCATGCGGGGCCCGCAGGATGGAGAAGATGCTGCCCACCGACACATTGACGTCGATGTTCGAGGATCCGTCCAGCGGATCGAACACCAGAAGGTACTTGCCTCGTGGATATTGGGGGGGCAGCCGGTAGGGCTCTTCCAGTTCCTCGGACACCATGCCGGCGACGTGACCACTCCACTCAGTGGCACGCAGGAAGTAGTCGTTGGCGAGCACATCGAGCTTCTGCTGCACCTCGCCCTGGACGTTGGTCTGGTCGACCGACCCGAGCACCCCACCCAGCGCGCCCACCGCCACCCGGTTTGAGATCGCCTTGCAGGCCAACGCCACATCGAGGATCAGGCCGTTAAGGTCGCCAGAGGCGCCAGGATGGCGGCGGCGTTCCTCAATCAGAAATTGCACCAATGTGGTGCGCTCGGCAAGCATGCGTAAAGAATGACGACGCCGGACCGGGGGGCCATCCCCCGGCTGGGTGGGCCTTCGGGTGGCTCCATCCGACCGCCGCTGACGGCACTGCTGCGGTCAACCAACACTTAGCTTAGTTGTGCGACCGGCTCAAGCCGGCCAACCAATCGCACCATTGGTCGATTCCGAGGCCCGTGCGTGCGCTTGTCTCGATCACCTTCACGCCCGGATTCACCGCATTCAAGTTGGCGTAGAACAGCGACAGGTCGTAATCGAGATGTGGTATCAGATCCACCTTGTTGACGAGCACCAGGTCGGCGGATCGAAACATCACCGGATACTTGAGCGGTTTCTCTTCGCCTTCGGTAACAGAGTAGACCATCGCGCGGGTATGTGCACCGACATCGAACTCTGCTGGGCAGACCAAATTTCCGACATTCTCGATGATGACCAGGTCCAGATCGGTCAGTGTCAGACGGGTAAGTGCCGAGCGCACCATCGGCGCATCGAGGTGGCATTCACCGCCGAATCCGTTGGCGGTGTTGATGAGTGAAATGGCTGCGCCGAAACCATCGAGGCGGTCTGCGTCGATACTGGTCTCGATATCGCCTTCGATGATCCCGATGCGAAGGCAGCCATGGAGCCGTCGCAGTGTTTCCCGAAGCACAGCGGTCTTGCCGGCCCCGGGCGAGGACATGAGATTCACCGCTGTCACCGCCGAAGCATCGAAGTCATGGCGATTGGCCGCGGCGGTCTGGTCGTTCTCCTCGAATATGCGCTCGAGCACCACGACTCGCTCTGATCCCGTCGCGTACCCGGAGTGGTCTCCATGGTCATGGTCGTGATGGTGGTCATGATCATGGGTGTGGTCGTGCGCGTCCCCATGGTCGTGATCGTGTCGATGGAATCTGCCCATGTCGTCACACCTCTGCCAGTTCTAGTGAAGTGATGAGGAATTCGTCGCCTTCGACGAGATCAACCGTGTGCCCAGGGCAAGCTGGGCACGCCATGGCCAGCGCATCGAGCACCTGTTCGCGACCGCACCCAGTGCACCGGATCTTGGCGGGGATGCGCTCGACGCGCAGCTCGGTGCCCTCCAGATCGGAACTTTCGGTGACCAACGCCCAGCAGTACACCAGCGTGTCGGGCACGATCTGGCGCATCGCCCCGATCCGAATGTTCACGGTGCGGACTTCGCGGCCGGCCGCGTGTTTTCGCACGATGCCGACCATCGAGCTGCAGATGGAGAGTTCATGCACCGCCGGCCTCCTGAGTCAGACGAAGACCATACATCGTTTTCCGCCCTACTGTCGCAACGTTTCTGATGGCGTCACACCCCATCGCTTCCGGTACTCGACCGCGAAGCTGCCAAGATGATTGAACCCCCATCGACTGGCGACGTCGGTCACCGTCACCCCGTCGCTCGGCAACGCATCGGCGAGTTCGGCATGCACACGCTCCAGGCGGCGATCTCGAACATAGGTCATCGGCGAAACTCCTAATTCGTCACGGAAGCCCTGCTGGATGGACCGGACGCTCATGTGCACGTTCTTGGCGACCGACTCCATCGTGATCGATTCGGCCAAGTGCGCGTCGATGTACCTGATCGCGTCTTGCACTACTCGTCGCCTCGGATCGGTAACGGGCCGGACGAAGTCCTCGTGGTAGTTGGACGGTTGAACATGCAACAAGCTGTTCATCAGCAATTCCTCGATCCCGCTGATGCCATGCCCGCGTTGAACCAACGATCCAGCGTGGTAGACCTCGGTATGGAGAAGCTGCACGGCCGCGTGCCATCTCACCGCCACGTCGGTGGTCAGGTCGAACTCGGGGTGAAAAACCAACGGCCCGGCCAGACGTCGGCCACGAAGTCGGGTCAAGTACTCGCACAATGCCGGCTCTTCGATGCGGAACAGCAGCTGTGGTGAATCCTCGTCAAGATCCATCGTCAACGGCTTTCCCGGGTTGGTCACCAATGCACAGATCGTGTTCGCCTCGAACCGATGGTCACTGTGATGGCACTCCGCCCGGCCGTTCATCGGCATGTGCACACCGAAATACCGGCCAAGGACTGGGATCTCGAGGGTGGCGCGAACATGGAGGTCCAGATACAGCATGCTGATGTTGCGGAGGCGCACGCCATGCATGGTGGCGGCGAAGCCGGATACGTCGTCACGCACCGTGATTCGCCCAGGAGCCAGAGCCTTGCCGAGGAGTAAGGCGGCATCGCGGATGCTTTCGGTGTAGAAGATCTCGTTGTTTGCCAGGGCCGGCGGCACACCGCGCGACCGGACCTTGCGGCGCACGGGATCGCCGGTGCGGCGCGTGTCGATGAAGCCGAGTCTGGTCAGTCGCGACATGTCGGCCTCTCGGCCGAACAACGCGCCGTCGATTGACGATCCGTTGAACAGTCCGCGGCGATCATTCAAGTCTCCTAGGCTTACTAAGCGCTTCTACGCGCACAAGTCTGCGCAATTCTGACAGCCATTGCGCGAAAGCGATAGGCTCGACCGCTTTGCGCCGCTAGCGTGTGACCACCGACACACCAGACTTAGGAGGATTGGGTGGCCGCACACGCCTCGCTCATAGCACGCACCGACGGGGACGAGCTCATCGAGGACTCACCGGGTGACGACCTGATCCAGCGCCTTGACGATCCACAGATCGCTTCGTCACTCGCGGTGATACTCGATCACGCCGATTTGCTGGCGACGCTCATCTCGGGGCTCGATGGCCTGCTGCGACGTGCGGAGGTGATCGGTGACTCGCTCGCATCGGGTGTCGCCGAGGTCCGGGAGCTGTCGGCATCCAGCAACGGGCAATGGCCATGGCCCAGCATCGATGTGGCGGCCTTGAGCGACTCGGTGACCCGGCTCTCCGCCGCTGTCGTTGACGCCACGCCCACCCTGGACAGGCTTCTGCATTAATCGCTCACCGATCCACAAACGGCCGATGTCCTCGCGGAGGT
>JBKOYU010000065.1:0-2947 GCA_046725575.1 Actinomycetota bacterium
CAGCGGCCGACGCCGCCCGGTGGGCATCAATCGAACGCGTCGTCGAACCCGATCCCTTGTGGGCCGACGCGACGCAGGACCGCTACGCCCGATTCCTCGAACTGGCGGGCCCGGTATGACGCGGCGGGCTTTAGCGTTTCACCGCGCTGACGTAGCTGAGGTTTGCGAAGAACCCGATCGTTTCGTTCTCGGGGAACTCAAAACCATTGGCGGCGTATGCCTCCCGCATGGTCTGCGACGTCACGTCCCAGCCGTGGCCCGTGAGGTAGTCGATGACGTGGCTGCGCTTGCCGTGGTAGACCAGTTCCCTCATATCGACGTTCATGCCCAGGCGGCGCCAGCGCTCACTACGGGCCCGTGCCCGCTCGTCGGTGAAGATGTCGGTGCTCGGCACGAACTCGGTTGCCAGCCGGCTGCCGGGCGCGCTCAGGGAGGCGATGTTGTCGAACAGCTGGTCCTGAGCGTCGGGCCGAAGGTACACCAGCAGTCCTTCGGCGATCCAGGCCGTGGGTTGTGCGATGTCGAATCCCTTGGTGCGCAGGGCCATCGGCCAATCGTTGCGAAGATCGATGCCGACGACACGCAAATCGGCGGTCGGGTACGCGCCGAGATCGGCAAGTGTCGTGGTCTTGAACTCGATGACCTGCGGCTGATCGATCTCGTACACGGTGGTGCCCGACGGCCATGGCAGGCGATACGCCCGCGCGTCGAGACCTGAAGCCAGGATGACGGCTTGGCGGATGCCGGCATCGGTCGCCGCAGTGAAGAAGTTGTCGAAGTACCGGGTGCGCACCGCCATGCTCTCGGCCATCCGCTGGCGGTCGAAGGACGGGTCGGCCTCGTCGAGGTCGATCTCGCCGGTCAGCATCTTGGTGAATACATCGGTGCCGACCGCTTTCACGAGCGGCTCGGCGAACGGATCGTCGATCAACGGATTCGGGCCTCGTGATGCCAGCGCGCGAGCCGCGGCCACCCCGGTCGCCGTCGCGCCCACACTGGATGCCAGATCCCAGCTGTCATTGTCGGTTCGGGCCATGACGTCTCCTACTTCCGTGTCGCGATGACGGCCAGTGAAGTGCTCAGCGGCGCAACGTCTTCCGTAGCGGGGAATTCGCGGCCATAGCCCTCGAACACCTCAGGCCGCGTCCGGGTGGACACCTACCATCCGTGCCCGGCGAGATAATCGGCTACGGGATTGCGGTCGCCGGGATAGAACAGCTGCGACAGATCGACGTCAAACCCGTGCTCCAGCCATTGGCCGCCCAACTTCTTCGTCCGCTCCGCGACCGCGGCGCCTGCGTCCGGATGGTATTCGGTGGCCAGTTGGCTGCCAGGCGCGCTGAGCGCGGTGATGTTGTCGAACAGCCGGTCCTGAGCCTCGGGCGGCAGATACGGCAGCAATCCTTCGGCGCTCCACGCCGTCGGCTGACCAACGTCAAACCCGTTGGCGCGCAACGCAGCCGGCCAGTCCTCGCGCAGATCGATCGCCACCGCGCGGCGCTCCGCCGTTGGCGTCGCCCCAATCGAGGTCATCGTCGTCGTCTTGAACTCGATCACCTGCGGTTGGTCGATTTCGTATACAACCGTGCCCGCCGACCAGGGTAAGCGGTACGGCCGCGAGTCCAAACCACTGGCCAGGATCACCGCCTGCTTGATGCCGGCCGCGCCCGCCTCGACGAAGAAGTCGTCGAAGAATCGAGTGCGCACCGCGATCACATTGGCCATCAGTCGAGGGCGTTCGCCTTCCAGAGCCGTCAGCGGGATCTCTCCGTCGACCAGACGGGTGAAGAAGTCGACGCCCACCGCCCGCACCAAGTCGGTGGCGAACGGATCGTCGATCAACGGCTCGGGTTCGCGGCTGGCCAGCGCCCGCGCCGCGGCGACCATCGTCGCGGTTGCACCGACACTGGACGCCAGATCCCAGCTGTCCGCGTCGGTCCGGCTCATCGCTGGGCCCCGTTCAGCACGCCGCTGACGTACTGCAGTTCGGCGAAGTTGCCGACGTCCTCGTTGTCCTCGTCGAGCGGCGGCAGGCCGTTGGCGGCGAACAGCTCCTTGACGCTGCTTCGGCTCAGTTGCCAGCCATGGTCGCTCAGATAGCTGGCGGCCTCGTTGCGGTCGCCGAGGTAAACGAGCTCGGCGAAGTCAAGGTTGAAGCCGTGGTCGCGCCACCGTTCGGAGGCGGACTTCATGCGCTCGATTACCTTCTCGTGATCGGCGGGGTCGATATTGGGCACGCTCTCCACCGCCACTTGGCTGCCCGGCGCGCTGAGCTCGGTGATGGTGTCGAGCAGACGGTCCTGCGCATCGGGCGGCAGGTAGCCGAGCAGGCCCTCGGCACTCCACGCCGTCGCCTGGTTCGGGTCGAAACCCTCTTCGATCAGTGCCGACGGCCAGTCGTAGCGCAGGTCCATCGCGACGGTGCGACGCTTGGCGGTCGGTTCGGCGCCCAGCTCGGCCAGCGTCTTGGTCTTGAACTCGATGACGTCGGGCTGGTCGATCTCATACACCGTCGTCCCCGCGGGCCACGCCAGCCGGTACGCGCGCGAATCCAGGCCCGACGCGAGGATCACCGCTTGGCGGATGCCCGCTTCGGTCGCAGTGAGAAAGAACTCGTCGAAGAACTTCGTCCGCACCGCCATGTTGTCGGTCATCCGCTGCATGCCCCGCCCAGCCTCGTCGTCGAGATCAGCGAGGTCGAACTGGCCGGTGGCCATCCGGATCCACAGGTCGACCCCGACGGCGCGCACCAACGGCTCCGCGAACGGATCATCGATCAAGGGATTGTCGGCCCTGCCCGCCATCGCGCGGGCCGCCGCGACCATCGTCGCCGTCGCCCCAACACTCGACGCCAGATCCCATGTGTCATTGTCCGTGCGCGCCATCCGCTGACCCCTGTCGACGTAGTACAAAAGGTACAAAAGCCATTACTTAGGTGATATAACGA
>JBKOYU010000504.1:0-2094 GCA_046725575.1 Actinomycetota bacterium
CTCGACGATCGCGGTGCTGACCCCCGACGACCACCGGGCCGCGCTAGCCGCTACCGACGAGGCGGTCGCTCGGCGGCTCGGGTCGGTCGGACAGCCGGTACCCAGCATCGAGGTGCAGATCCGCGGCGAGGACGGCACCGTGCTCGGGCCCGGCGAGACCGGAGAGCTGTTCGTCCGCGGCGAACAGGTGTCGGGTCGCTACACCGACATCGGTTCGGTGCTCGACGCCGACGGATGGTTCCCCACCAAAGACGTTGCGATGCTTGACGAGGGGGGCTACCTCTTCATCGGCGGCCGGTCTGACGACACGATCATCCGGGGTGGGGAGAACATCGCCCCCGCCGAAATCGAGGACGTGCTCGTCGAGCATCCCTCGGTGCGGGATTGTGTGGTCGTCGGGCCGGAGGATCCCGAATGGGGCCAGATCATCGTCGCCGTGGTGGTGCCCGCCGAGGGCGCCGCACCGGACCCTGACGAACTGCGCGAGCATGTGCGAGCGCACCTGCGCGGATCACGGACACCCGACCGCGTGGTATTCCGAGATGAGCTGCCGACCAACGCGACCGGCAAGGTGCTGCGCCGCGAGTTGGTTGACGAATTTGCCCGCGCACGCGAGGAGCAGGAAAAGTTAAGGAGCCGAACATGATCAAGAACGGCACAAGGCTGCAGAGCCAGGTCTGCGACACGCAAGTGATTGTCGTGCGCAGCGCCGACAGCCTCGATGATCTGCGCGCAGGCGGGGTTCCCATGGTGCCGCTCGACAGTCAAAAGGATCCGGCGAAATCGTCCGAATTCACCATTGATCCGGCATTCGCCGATGGCAACGTGATGGGCAAGCGTTACGTCGACGAGAACGGCGCCGAGGTGCTCGTCACCAAGGCAGGCGCCGGAACGCTGAGCGTCGGCACGACGGCACTGAATCTGAAGGAAGCCAAGCCGCTGCCAGCCAGCGACTGACACGATGGCGCCATGAGGCCACGCAGCCTGCTCGTTCGATACGCGGCAGGCCTTGCGTTCGCCTATCTACTTTCGACCGCTGAGGTCGTCGCAATCGTCATATCGGTTAGCCGTGAGACGGTCATCGAGGCGCAATCCGTCTTGAGCTGGAAGAATCTGGTCGCGACCGTGGCGATTGTCATCGTCGGAACCATTTCCATATGGCTGAGCGGCGTCGCCCTGGTCGCTCGCGCACTTCACCGAGCGGGCCCCTCTAGAGAAACGCCTCGGAAGCCGCCGAATATCACCAGGCGCCAATCCGCGATCCTGCTGACGCCATGGGTCATCACCACGGTCGTAATGGTTCCGTCAAACATCGACGGAGGGGTCCGGGTGCTGATGCTGATCGCTTCGGCGATCATGTTTGGCGCCACGGCGACTGTATGCACAGGCTTTCTGTTCACACAACGCGCCCTTCGCGCGTTGATGGTCGCGGCCACAGTGGATTTGGACCATGCCGAGAGCGCGCCAGGAGTGCGGGCGCGACTGATCCTGATGTGGACAATGTGCACCGCACTTCCGGGTGCGGGAATCGTGGCGCTCGTAATGTTGCGAGCCAACGGCTGGATCATCCAAGACAACGCGCCGATCGAGGTTCCCATCTTGGTGCTTGCGCTCGTCGCTGTCGTACTGGGATTGCGCGCGATGATTCTCGTGTCGTCTTCCATATCGGATCCGGTGCACGAGGTCGTCGACGCGATGGCGGAGGTAGAGCGCGGACACATTGGCCAGAAGATCGACGTTTATGAACGATCCGAAATCGGCCAACTGCAACGCGGATTCAACCGCATGGTTGCCGGGTTGCAAGAACGGGACCAGCTGCGCGACCTGTTCGGCCGTCACGTCGGCGAGGAGGTCGTCCGTCGCGCCATCGACGAGAACGAGTCGCTCTCCGGCGACGAGCGGGACGTCGCGATCCTGTTCATCGATCTGGTGGGCTCCACGCAACTGGCTGCAACGCGCGACCCACATGAGGTCGCAGCGGTGCTCAACGACTTCTTCCGCATCGTGGTCGCGGAAGTCGACAAACGCAGCGGGCTGGTCAACAAGTTCCAGGGCGATGCCGCCCTGGCGGTGTTCGGCGCGCCGTTGGGTATC
>JBKOYU010000962.1:0-2278 GCA_046725575.1 Actinomycetota bacterium
TAAGTACAAGGACTCGCGGGAGCACTTCGAGATGCGTACGCACAAGCGACTGATCGACATCCTCGACCCGACGCCGAAGACCGTTGACGCCCTGATGCGCATCGATCTGCCGGCCAGCGTCGACGTCAATATCCAATAGAAATCCCAGTAGGAGTTCCTTAGAAATGGCACGCAAAGGCATTCTGGGCACCAAGCTGGGCATGACGCAGGTCTTCGACGAGAACAACCGGGTCGTTCCGGTGACGGTCGTCAAGGCCGGCCCCAATGTCGTGACTCGGATCCGTACCCCGGAGCGCGACGGCTACTCCGCCGTGCAGCTGGCCTACGGCGAGATCAGCCCGCGCAAGGTGAACAAGCCGCTGACCGGTCAGTACACGGCCGCCGGGGTCAACCCGCGCCGCCACCTTGCCGAGCTTCGGCTCGACGACGAGGCAGCGGCTTCGGAGTACGAGGTCGGCCAGGAACTGACCGCCGAGATCTTCGCCGACGGCAACTACGTCGACGTGACCGGCACCAGCAAGGGCAAGGGTTTCGCGGGCACTATGAAGCGCCATGGCTTTTCCGGCCAGGGCGCCAGCCACGGCGCTCAGGCGGTGCACCGTCGTCCCGGTTCCATCGGCGGCTGCGCCACCCCGGGCCGTGTGTTCAAGGGCACCCGCATGTCGGGCCGGATGGGCAATGACCGCGTGACGACCCAGAACCTGTTGGTGCACAAGGTCGATGCCGACAATGGCGTGCTGCTGATCAAGGGCGCCATCCCCGGACGCAACGGTGGACTGGTCGTGGTCCGCAGCGCAATTAAGCGAGGCGAGAAGTAAATGGCTGCCAAGACTCTCAAGATCGACGTCCACACCCCGGGCGGCAAGAAGGACGGCTCCGTCGAGCTGCCCGCCGAGCTGTTCGACGTCGAACCCAACATCGCGCTGATGCATCAGGTCGTGGAGGCGCAGCGGGCCGCGGGCCGCCAGGGCACGCACTCGACCAAGACTCGCGGTGAGGTTCGCGGCGGCGGCAAGAAGCCGTACCGCCAGAAGGGCACGGGTCGCGCCCGTCAGGGTTCGACGCGTGCTCCGCAGTTCACTGGCGGTGGCACCGTGCACGGCCCGAAGCCGCGCGACTACAGCCAGCGCACGCCCAAGAAGATGATCGCCGCAGCTCTGCGCGGGGCGCTGTCGGACCGGGCGCGCAACGGCCGCATTCATGCGGTCACCGAGCTGGTGGAGGGTCAGGCCCCGTCGACCAAGAGCGCCAAGGCGTTCCTGGCCACGCTGACCGAGCGCAAGCAGGTGCTGGTCGTGATCGGCCGCAGCGACGAGGCCGGCGCGCTGTCGGTGCGCAATCTGCCTGGTGTGCATGTGCTTTCGCCCGACCAGCTCAACACCTACGACGTGCTGAAGGCCGACGACGTGGTGTTCAGCGTGGAGGCGCTGAACAGCTATATCAGCGCAGCAATACCAAGCGCCGAAGACAACACTGTGGAGGTTTCGGCCTGATGGCGACAGTCACTGACCCCCGCGACATCATCCTGTCCCCGGTCATCTCGGAGAAGTCCTACGGGCTGATCGAGGACAACGTGTACACGTTCATCGTGCACCCCGACTCGAATAAGACGCAGATCAAGATCGCTATCGAGAAGATCTTCAACGTCAAGGTCGAGTCGGTGAACACCGCCAACCGGCAGGGCAAGCGCAAGCGCACCCGCGCCGGCTACGGCAAGCGCAAGGACACCAAGCGCGCCATCGTGACGTTGGCCGCGGGAAGCAAGCCCATCGACCTGTTCGGAGCACCGGCTTGATTTTTTTCAGGCCGGCGCCAGCCTAGAGAGACCTAGAGAATCATGGGAATTCGCAAGTACAAGCCGACGACCCCGGGTCGTCGCGGTTCGAGCGTCTCCGATTTCGCCGAGATCACTCGCTCGCATCCGGAGAAGTCGCTGGTTCGCCCGCTGCACGGCAAGGGCGGTCGTAACGCGCATGGCCGCATCACCACCCGGCACAAGGGCGGTGGCCACAAGCGTGCGTACCGCGTGATCGACTTCCGTCGCCACGACAAGGACGGCGTCGACGCGAAGGTCGCTCACATCGAGTACGACCCAAACCGCACGGCGAACATCGCGCTGCTGCACTATCTCGATGGCGAGAAGCGCTACATCATCGCGCCCCAGGGACTGAAGCAGGGCGACGTCATCGAGCAGGGGCCGAACGCCGACATCAAGCCCGGCAACAACCTGCCGCTGCGCAACATCCCCGCCGGCACCGTGATCCACGCTGTGGAGTTG
>JBKOYU010000965.1:0-3027 GCA_046725575.1 Actinomycetota bacterium
GGACCGATCCTTGCGGCGTCGGTGGCTCTGGCGGTCATCGGTCTGCTGGCGCTTCCGTCATACAAGCCGAGCTACAACGACCGCAATTATCTGCCCAAGGACATCCCGGCCAATCAGGGTTACGCGGCGGCCGACCGGCACTTCCCTCAGGCGCGGATGAACCCGGAGATGCTGCTAGTCGAGACCGACCATGATGTGCGCAACTCAGCCGTCATGTTGGTCATCGACCGAATCGCGAAGGGAATCTTCCACATTCCCGGCGTCGGCAGGGTGCAGTCCATCACCCGGCCGGAGGGCACTCCGATCGAACACACCTCGATTCCATTCCTGATCAGCATGCAGGGCACCACCCAGCAGATGAACCAGGACTACATGCAGAAGGTCATGGCCAACATGCTCAAGCAGGCCAACGACATGCAGACGTCCATCGACACGATGGAGAGAATGCAAGGCATCACGGTGCAGATGGCCGCCACCACGCACAGCATGGTCGAGAAGATGAAGAACATGACCGTCGACGTGGCTGAATTGCGCGACAACATAGCCAACTTCGATGACTTCTTCCGTCCGCTGCGCAACTACTTCTACTGGGAACCGCACTGCTTCGACATTCCCATTTGCTGGTCGCTGCGGTCGATCTTCGACACTCTCGACGGCATCGACACGATGACCGATGACATCCAAAACCTCATGCCCGACATGGAGCGCCTCGATTCGCTCATGCCGCAGATGGTCGCGTTGATGCCGTCGATGATCGAGACGATGAAGAGCATGCAACACATCACGCTGACGATGTATCAGAGCCAGAAGAGTCAGCAGGACCAGATGCAGGCGATGCAGGAGAACCAGGGCGCCATGGGCGAGGCTTTCGATGCATCCAAGAACGACGATTCGTTCTATCTGCCACCGGAAGTCTTCGACAACGCGGACTTCAAGCGTGGCATGAAGATGTTTGTGTCACCGGACGGAAAAGCCGTGCGGTTCATCATCTCCCACGAGAGTGATCCGGCGACTCCGGAAGGCATCAAGCTCATCCCGCAGATCAAGAATGCGGCGTTCGAGGCCATCAAGGGCACGCCATTGGAAGGCTCGAAGATCTTTATGGCGGGCACCGCGTCCACATACAAGGACATGCAGGAGGGTTCGAACTGGGACCTTCTGATCGCCGGAATATCCTCGCTCTGCTTGATTTTCATCATCATGCTGTTGCTCACTCGAGCAGTGATCGCGTCGGCGGTCATCGTCGGCACGGTGCTGTTGTCGTTGGGCACATCCTTCGGGCTATCCGTGCTGATCTGGGAGCACATTCTCGGCCAGCCGCT
Source organism: Actinomycetota bacterium (assembly GCA_046725575.1). Taxonomy (GTDB): domain Bacteria; phylum Actinomycetota; class Actinomycetes; order Mycobacteriales; family Mycobacteriaceae; genus Mycobacterium. Next base: position 1,323 of record JBKOYU010000965.1, read on the forward strand.
GCACTGGATGATCCTTGCGATGTCGGTGATCATCCTGCTGGCGGTGGGATCCGACTACAACCTGTTGTTGGTATCCCGGTTCAAAGAGGAGAATTACGCCGGAATCAAGACCGGCATTATCCGGTCGATGGCGGGCACCGGCGCGGTGGTCACGTCGGCCGGCCTGGTGTTCGCGTTCACCATGATGTCGATGGTGGTCAGCGACCTCGTCGTGGTCGGTCAGGTGGGCACCACAATTGGTCTCGGCCTGTTGTTCGACACACTGGTGATCCGGTCGTTCATGACGCCGTCGATCGCGGCGATGATGGGCCGGTGGTTCTGGTGGCCGCAGAATGTGCGGACCCGGCCGAAGCCGGTGCCATGGCCGAAACCGCCACGGCACGACGAGACTCCAGTCAGCGTCGGCGCTGGCGGGACTGCTGATGACAACCCAACGGGCCCAATCAGATAGGTAGGTCATGAAGGGAACAAGACTGGCTTCGATCGCCGCCGCTGCGATTGCGCCTGCCCTGGTGTTCGCGGCGCCGGCACACGCCGACCCCGATACGGATTTCGCCAAGGAACTCTACACCTACGGCATCTACGGTCAGAAGGACTACAACGCGTGGATCGGGAAGATCGCCTGTAAGCGGCTCTACAACAGAGTCGACCAGGACGCCGACAAGTCGGCGAAGTTCATCTTCCTCCAACTGCAGAAGGGCAGCGCCACCGAGCAGGCCTGGCAGTTCCTCGGGGCCGCGCTGCGTACCTACTGCCCCGAAAAGCTGCCGATCCTCGACGCCGCCGCGCGACAGTAAGGAGTCAGAAGTGTTGATCAAAACGAGTATTGCGGCCGCTGCTGTGAGTGTGGCGGCGATGGCCCTTCCCGCGGTTGCGTCCGCCGACGCCACCGATGACTATCCGATTCCGAATCGGATTCTCAAGACCACGTGCACCGTCGACCAGTACATGGCGGCTGTGCGCGACTCCGACCCGGTGTACTACGAGCGGTACATGATCGACTACAACAACAAGTCCCCCGATGTTCAGCAAGCCGCCCGCGACCGCATCTATTGGTTCTTCTCGATGGACTACGCCGGACGCCGGCAATATTCGGAGGACACGGCGACCAACGCCTTCTACGAGCAGATGGCGTGGAACTGGCCGAACTGGGCGAAGCTGTTCTTCAACAACAAGGGCGTAGCCGCGCACGGCACCGACACCTGCGCTCAATACCCGCCCAGCGACCCGGGCGTCTGGAATTGGTGACGTCGGCGCCGCTCCCCCTGCATCGGCTGTCCGCCAATCGACTCAATCCCGCGCACAATCCGTCGCCCGCGGAGATGCGGGCACTGTTCGAGGGCGCCAGCTTTCGCGTCAGCGATCAACACCGCGTCCGCCGCCCGGCATGGACGCGCGTGCGTTCGGACCTGATCACCATCGGCATCAAGCCGTAGTCGCTCGTTGCAAGCCGGACGGGTTGCTGACAGCTTCTGCCGGGTAGCCGTCGCCCCGGTTTGCGGGTCAGCAATCGACCCTGCGAATGCACACACAGCCGCGCGGCACATCAGCACGATCGAGCAGGCACCGACTGCGCATCGTGCGCATGCAGCCGGTACCGCGCCGAGCGCACTCGCTTGATCACGGTCGCGCGCCACGAGCCGCAAGCAACCGCGGCATAGCTCAGGGCAGCCCGCCGAACAACGGGCTCAAGACGGCCTGGATT
>JBKOYU010000940.1:0-2451 GCA_046725575.1 Actinomycetota bacterium
CGACGGGATCATCTTGTACGTCGACCCGTTGCCGATACCCGACAGGATGAACAGCAGGATGAAACCGATCACGTACGCGGTCATCTGAGCATCGGTTGCGGCGCCCTTGATCCCGTCGTCCATCATGCCGGTGACCACCAGGATGCCGGCAGCGAAGATCATCGCGATGAACGTGTAGAGCGTGACCTTGCCGCCGCCGATGCGGTCGGACAGCTTGCCGCCGAATGGGCGCGAGATCGAGCCGAGCAGCGGCCCGATGAACGCGATCTGTGCCGCGTGCAGCGACGCCTGCGCGGCATTGTCGCCGCCGGCAAGGAAGTTGATCTGAAGGACTTGGCCGAACGCGAACGAGAAGCCGATGAACGATCCGAACGTGCCGATGTAGAGAAAGCTCATCACCCAGGAGTGCCGGTACCGCAACGCCTCAACCATCGCGCCCAGGTTCGACCGCTGATTGCCGAGGTTGTCCATGAACAGCGCGGCGCCTAACGCCGCCAGCGCGATCAGCACGAGGTAAATGGCACAGACGATTTCGGGCCGCGTGTTGCTCACCGCGGCGATCACCAGCAAGCCGACGAGTTGGATGACGGGGACGCCGATGTTGCCGCCGCCCGCGTTCAGTCCCAGCGCCCAGCCCTTGAGCCGTTGCGGGTAGAACGCGTTGATGTTCGTCATCGACGAGGCGAAGTTGCCGCCGCCGAAACCGGCGAATGCCGCGACGACCATGAACGTCGTATAGGACGTGCCGGGCTGCTTCATGACGTACCACGTCAGCACGGTCGGGATGAGCAGCAGCAGCGCGCTGACGATCGTCCAGTTGCGGCCACCGAACTTGGCAGGGGCGATCGTGTAGGGAATGCGCATCGCCGCGCCGACCAGGGTCGGCACCGCGACGAGGTAGAACTTGCCTGCCGCATCGATGTGATACACGTTCTGCGGCATAAACAGCACCATCACCGACCAGATCGACCAGACCGAGAAGCCGATGTGCTCGGCGAAGATCGACCAGATCAGGTTGCGCTTGGCGATCTTGGCGCCGCCTGCCTCCCATGCCTCGACGTCTTCGGCGTCCCAGTGCTCGATGTTGCGATCGCGGGTCAAGATTGTCATGCAGACCTCCCCAGCAGTAGTTGAAATAGGTCTACTGCCAAGCCGTTCCGCCGCGATTGCCCCGCCGTATCGGAATTGTCAACACCCGCTCACATCGCCGAAACACACGCGGGTGCGCAATGGGATTCATGGCCGACTCATCGACGAAACGGCCGCGAAACAAATGCGCCCTAGCTTCGGTGAGGGTGAGCGACGGCAGTACTCCCCGATTCCTGCAGGGTCCGTTTGAGTTTGAGGGCAACGGCCTTGACAAGCCGTCGCTGATCGACGAATCGCTGCGCTATGTCGTGCCGGCGGGCGCCGTGACACAGCCGGTGTACTTCCGCGGCGGCAACTCCAGCAAGCAGATGATCACCGTCGTGCTGTTCCATGACGGCAAGCCGATGCGCTACTTCCCGATCGCGGCCAAGGGCGCCGCCCATGTGGCACTGCGGGTGGTGGAAGACCTGCTCGGCGACACGGTGCTCGAGTTGCACGTCGCCGCGCCGAGTGGCTGCAAGGGGACGGTGGTCGTAGACCTCGGCTTGGTGGAGGTCTGATGGCGCAGAAGCTGGTCGTCGTCGGCAACGGCATGGCCGGCGTGTGCGCGATCGAGGAGATCCTGCTGCGCGGTGGGGGCGCGTCGTTCGACATCACCGTGTTCGGGGACGAACCGTACGGCAACTACAACCGGATCCTGCTGTCGAATGTGTTGGCCGGCAGCGATCATTCAGACGAGATCTACCTGAACGGGCTGGACTGGTACAACGACAACAACATCGACCTGCGCGCCGGTGTGCGGGTGGTGCGGATCGACCGCTTCGCCCGACTGGTGCATGCCGACGACGGCTCGCTCACCCACTACGACTACCTGATCGTGGCCACCGGCAGCCGCTCGTTCTTCCCGCCGATGAAGGGCCTGTGGGTCGACAACAAGGCGTTGACCGACGGCGTGTTCGGGTTCCGCACCCTTGACGACTGCGTGGCGATGATCGACGGATCGGCCCAGCGAACGAAGGCCGTCGTCATCGGCGGCGGCCTGCTCGGGCTCGAGGCCGCGCGCGGGCTGCAGAACCGCGGCCTTGCCGTCGAGGTTGTCCACGCGGCTCCGACACTGATGAACGCCCAGCTCGACGATTCCGCCGGCGCGATCCTCCGCAAGTCGGTGGAAGGCATCGGAATCGCGGTGCACGTCGAGAAGGTCACCACGGAAGTCCTTAGCGAGAACGGCCGGCTCACGGGAATCGTGTTCTCCGACGGCAGTTCGATCGACTGCGACATGCTGGTGATCGCGGCGGGCATCCGGCCAAATGTCGGTCTGGCACAACGGGCGGGCCTGACCGTCGAACGGGCGATCGTCGT
>JBKOYU010000775.1:0-7299 GCA_046725575.1 Actinomycetota bacterium
CACGCCGTCGGCCACCAGTCGCTGCGCGATGAGGTCCGTCCAGCGGGCGAAGGCCGCCGCCGCGCGGTCGATCACCGGATTGGCCTGGTTCTGCTTGGCGGGATCGCCGGCTTCCACTGTCACCGCGACGACGGGACAACCCGCGCGGTAATCGGAGCGACGCAGCTGCTTGCGGTAGTACGCGATAAGGCCGTCGAGAGCGTCGAGTCCGCTGTCGGCCGTGGCGATCTTGGCCGCAACATACTCACCGGAGTAATCGATTGCCTCACAGAGCAATTGAGTGCGGCCACCGGGAAAGTAGTGATACGCGGAGCCGCGCGGGGCACCGCTGTGCTCGAGCACGTCGGCGATCGCCGTCGGCTGCGCGCCGCGTTCCCGGATCAGCAGCGCGGCAGAGATCACCATCCGCTCGCGGGGACTGGCCATGACCCTGGATCCCTTCGTCCGACCCGGCTATGTATGCCACCTTACATAACCGGTTAGCTGGTGGGTAGACCCCGGTCACCGCGGGTTGTCACACAGCACCATCAAGCATCGGCGAACGTTCCCTACCGCCCGAAAAATTGACGAAACGTCGAGCGGTAAGGAACGTTCGGCGTCCAGCCCGACTCAGCTCCGCGGGGGAATCGGCGCCCGAGGGCGATCTTGATGTCGTCGACCATGGCCTCGATGCGTTCGAGGTCTTCGGCGTCGACCTTGAAGATCAGGTGCTTGGCGCCGAGCAGGAGAGTTGCCTGGAAAACGAGCTGGAGCCACTCGCTCTGCCAGTTCTCAAACGTGCTGGCGAAGAACTCGTGAAAATAACCGCCTCATGGAATACCCCCTGCGGCCAGCGCCACCCAGATGCCGAGAAACGCTGCCATAAAAACCAGGCACACCAGGTGGTCCCGGCAGATGGCCCGCGCCAGCCGCGACTGCTCGGCCGGTGTACCGACGCGGTTGCCGAGCGCAACGGCGTTAGGGACCGTGCGGATCAGCGCTAGCAGCATCGGGACACCGGCCAGCGCGGCCGACACGGCCAACAACCAACCGGGTTCGGGGCCACGAATTGCCCGAAAACCCAACGCCGCCAACAAAATCACCATCACCAGCGCGATGAGATGACTCATCGGCCGCGATGTGGTGGTCGCGCGATGGTAGTAACCGGCGATCGACGCAAGTACCGGCTCTGGTAGCTCGCTAGCCCCACGGTGGCGGAGGACCTGAACGTCGAAGATCAGGTCCATCCATAGGACGGCGATCAGGAAGCCGCCGCAGGCGGCCGCGATCAGACGCTGGCCGCCTCGTTCAGCTCGTTCAGCCTGTTGGTGGCCTCGAGGTACTCCTGAACCCAGCGCTCGATGACCGCGGAGCACTTCTCCACCTTGGTCAGCTGGCCCACGACCTGACCGACCGGATTGAAGGCGACGTCGACGCTCTCGTTCGGATACTTGTGAGTTGCGGCGACGGCCATGCCGGACACCATGTACTGCAGCGGCATGCCCAGCGGCTTGGGGTTCTCCGGCTTCTCCCAGGCTTCGGTCCAGTCGTTGCGCAGCATCCGGGCCGGCTTGCCGGTGAACGACCGGCTCCGCACCGTGTCGCGACTGGTCGCCTTGGCGTATGCCTCCTGCTGGACGGCGGTGTGCTCGGCTTCCTCGACCATCAGCCACTGGGAACCCGTCCACGCGCCCTGTGCACCGAGAGCCAGGGCGGCGGCGATCTGCTGGCCGCTGCCGATGCCGCCTGCCGCGAGCACAGGTACCGGCGCGACCTCCTTGATCACCTGCGGCCACAGCACGATCGAGCCGACCTCGCCGCAGTGTCCGCCCGCCTCGCCGCCCTGGGCGATGATGATGTTCACACCTGCGTCGGCGTGCTTGCGCGCCTGGGACGGCGAACCGCACAGCGCCGCGACCTTGCGACCGGATTCGTGGATGTGCTTGATCATGTCCGCAGGTGGTGTGCCAAGTGCGTTGGCGATCAGCGTCATCTTCGGGTGCCGCAGCGCGACCTCGACCTGCGGCGTGGCGGTCGCCTCGGTCCAGCCAAGAAGCTGCAGCGCATCGTCGTCGCTGTGGTCGATCGGTACACCGTGGTCGGCGAGGATCTTCTTGGCGAAATCGATGTGCTCCTGCGGCACCAACGCGTTGAGCGTCTTCTTGAGCACCTCTGGAGAAAGGTCGGTGGAGTCCATGCCCTCGTACTTGTTCGGGATCACGATGTCGACGCCGTACGGATGGTCACCGATGTTCTCGTCGATCCAGTTGAGCTCGATCTCGAGCTGTTCCGGGGTGAAGCCGACGGCGCCCAGCACCCCGAAGCCGCCGGCCCTGCTGACGGCGACGACGACGTCACGGCAGTGGGTAAAGGCGAAGATCGGGAACTCGATGCCTAATGCGTCGCAGATGGGGGTGTGCATTCCTGCTCCTCGATGGGGCGCTCGCCGAACTGAAACGTGTTCTAGTTTAGCTTAGGCGTCCCGCCGCCATCCGGGAAGGACCTCGCGTGCTGCGGCTTCGAAGGTGTGCAGATCGCCCTCATCAGGCCAGTCGAGGACGAAATCGCTAATCCCGATCGCACTGAAACTGGAGAACACGTCGTCGTAGGAGTAGCGCCCCGCCCGCGGATCCCACGGACCGAACAGCGTGTACGAATGTCGGATCGACGCGGGATCCCGGCCGGCGCTCGCGGCCAGGGCGTCGATGGTTCGCGATTGCTCGGCGGTGGTGGTGAGCACTTCGTCGGCCGACGCGCCGGGCCGGCCGTGAGTGTTCCAGACGTCGGCGCGCTCGGCCGCGACACGAACCACGGTCGGCGACTGCCCGCCGACGATGATCGGCAACCTGGGGGATTGCAGCGGTCCGGGCACCGCCGTCACGCCCTCGACCCACAGCCGGTTTCCTCGGTAGGAGAACGGCTCGCGGCGCTCGTGGAGCAGCCCGTCGACGATCGCGACGTAGTCGGTAAACCGGAGCGCCCGTTCCCGCGGGGACCACGGTTGCTCGCCCACGCTGAGGTGGTCCCACGCGAAAATGCCTGCGCCGATACCGAGCTCGAACCGCCCATTCGACACGTGGTCGAGGGTGACGGCCTGCTTCGCCAGCTGCGCGGGCGGGCGCAGGATCTGGTTGGCGACCAAGACACCGAGCCTGATGCGGGACGTGTTCAGGGCGCCCGCCGCAAGCACGGCCCAGCTGTCGAACCACGGCGCCTGCCGATCTCGCAGATTCGCGGTGTGATCGGGAAGGAACACCTGATCGAACCCGAGGCTCTCCAGCCACATGATCCGCTCGATCAGCACATTGACCGGCTGATCGGGATAGAGCATCACGCCGAACCGGCGCCGATCATGCTCCGTCATGCGTCGTGCAACCCGACGCGATGGATGGTTATGCCTGACGGCGGGGCTTACATCGGCCGCGTCGAGTAGTAGGAACCATCGGCGTAGTAGTCGCGGTAGCCGTTGCCCTCGTTGTCCTTGTAGTCGCACGTCGAGAACCGCGTGCCACCTTTGACCATCGAGGTGTAGGTGCCACCGGCAGAACCGCATTCGCTCTTGATGGTTTTCTCGGAGATTTTCTCGGCGTTGGCGATGGGTGCGGTCGCAGAGATCAGCGCACCGAGCGCGATGGCAGCGGCGGCGGTCAGTGCGCCAAGACGGGAAGTTCGCATGATGTCGTCTCCTTGAGTGCTGGCGACCCCGGCGGGCCGCCTGGTGAAAGCAATTCTGGAAACGGCAGGCATCGTGCGGGAATGGTGAGCGCACCGCGATTCGCCCACGCGGTCTTGGGGATTGGCCACGGTGGGCGCGTAGGGGATTAGGGGTTCAGTGCGGCTCAGTCATACCCGACCAGCCGACGCAGCGAACGACGCCTGCGCCCGCCGGACGCGGTCACCTGTAGCACCGGCCAGCCGTTCTCAGCGGCAATCGCCGCCAGACCGGGTCGGGGGTTCACCGGGCGGGGCTGGCCGACCAGCTTCATCAGCGCCGCGTCCTCGTTGCCGTCGGCGTAGAAGTAACTACGTTGCAGATCAACGTCGTTGGCGTCGCAGAACTGTTGCACCGCCGCGGCCTTGCGCGTTCCCCAGATGACCGGTTTGGCGATCCCGCCGGTGAGCAGGCCCCGATCGTCGAGCTCGAAATGGTTGCACAGCATGTGGGTGATCTCCAGGTAGCGGGCAACGGGTTCGGCGTGGATCGTGAGCGCCGACGAGCTCAACACCACGGTGTGGCGCCGCTGCTGATGTGCCCGCACGACCTCGTGCATGTAGGGGAAGACGCGAGAGGAGACGCGCTCGACAAACAGCCGCTCGCCGACTTCGTCGAGTTCGGCCAGCGATTCGCCCCGCAGATATCCCGCGGCCCTCGTCATCAGCCGCTCGAACTGCATGCGGCCGAATCGGTATCGCATCGACGCCTCGATGACTCCGAGCACTTCGCCGATCCGCGCTTGCCTGCGCCGGATGCGGTCGCCGGCATGAGCCGTGGCAGTGAACCCGTCGACGAGCGTGCCATCGAGATCGAAGAACGCCCCGACCTGCGGGCCGGGCGGGCTTGCGCCGATCTCCGCGATCGGATCTGATGCCAACGGCTGAGCGCTCATCGCGCTCCAGCCTACGTAGCTGCGTACAAACCGTTTCCGGTGACCAGCGGCATATCGAGCGTGGTCCGGATGCCGGGCGGCGCGGCAACGACGTCGGGGATGGCGTTCACGATCCGGCCAGCCGCGGCGAGGATGGCGGCGTAGTTGTGGTCGCCGTTGCGGCTCGTCGGGCAGATGTCCATGGTGTAGGACGGCTCGCCGATGATCTCGACGCGGTATGACCCGCCGGGCTGAGCGGGCTGGGCCCAGTCCGGTCGCAGGTCGCCGCGCAGCCGGGTGACGTGCTCGACGACGATCACCGGCTTGCCTTTGACCATGCCCTCGATCTGGAAACACAACGCCGCCACGGTGCCCTTGGCGATGTGACCCGCCGCGATGTCGAAGTCCTCCGGCGCAGGCTCCTGTTCGACGGAGTCCTTGATCTCGTCGACCTCGATCCCCAGGCCGGCCGCGAGCTGTCGGATGGCCGTACCCCAGGCAATGCTGAGCACGCCGGGCTGGAACAGCATCGGGAAGTCCCCGATCTGATTGCCGAAGCCCATGACGTCGAACATCACCGTCGCCCCGGCATAGGTCGCATAGTCGGCGATCTCCATGGTGCGCACCTGCTCGATGCTCTGGCAGGTACCGGCCAACGCGAAGGGCAGCAGATCCGTTGCGAATCCCGGATCGACACCGGTCATGAAGACGGTCGAACTACTTTCTTGCGCAGCATCTTCGACGCGTTCGATGTACTTGTCTGGAATCACCTGCCACGGGTATTGCAACACCCCTGGCGCGGAACCGACGATGTCGATGCCGGCGGCGAGGATGCGCCGAACATCGGCCATGGCCTCGGGCAGCCTGGTGTCGCCCATAGCGCAGTACACGATGCAGTCGGGTTTGGCCGCGATGATCGCGTCGAGGTCGTTGGTGGCGGCCACAGCGGTCGTCACGCCCAGCCCGGCCAGCTCGCCCGCGTCCTTGCCCACCTTCGCATCAGTCGACACCCAGACGCCGGTCAGGTCGAAGCGCGCGTCGTTCACCAGTTGCTTCAGCGCGAGACTGCCGCAGTTGCCGGTGCCGATGAGCGCGACGCGGATCGCCATCCTGGTTCCCTTCCAAGATACTGGAACAGGTTCTACTTGTAGCACGTCGGCAAGGTAGCCTGACCCGTCATGGGACGCGTGGACGGGAAAGTTGCACTGATCAGTGGCGGCGCCCGGGGCATGGGCGCCGAGCATGCGCGGGCGCTGGTGGCCGAGGGCGCCAGGGTGGTGATCGGCGACATCCTCGACGAAGAAGGCAAGGCACTGGCCGAACAGATCGGTGAGGCTGCGCGCTACGTTCACCTCGACGTCACGCAGGCCGACGAGTGGGACGCCGCAGTCGCCACCGCAGTGAACGAGTTCGGCAAGCTCAACGTTCTGGTCAACAACGCCGGCATCGTCGCCCTCGGCCAGATCGGCCAGTTCGACATGGCGAAGTGGCAGAAGGTCATCGACGTCAACCTCACGGGCACATTCCTGGGCATGCAGGCGTCGGTCGAGGCGATGAAGGAGGCCGGCGGCGGCTCGATCATCAATGTCTCCTCGATCGAGGGCATGCGCGGTGCCGTCATGGTGCATCCGTACGTGGCCTCGAAGTGGGCTGTGCGGGGCCTGACCAAATCGGCGGCGCTGGAACTCGGATCGCATCAGATCCGCGTGAACTCCATCCACCCGGGCTTCATCCGTACCCCGATGACCAAGCATTTCCCGGACAACATGCTCACCATCCCGCTGGGGCGGCCAGGGCAGTCCGACGAGGTGTCGACCTTCGTCGTGTTCCTCGCGAGCGACGAATCGCGGTACGCCACCGGTGCGGAGTTCGTCATCGACGGCGGCCTGGTCAACGACGTTCCGCACAGGATCTGACTGCCTGCGTTTTGAATCCGCGCTGACGACGCACGGTGAATCTTCCGTTGTGGCCGAGCGGAATCCTCGGCGGTGCAAGACTTCAGCCATGCACGAGGTCGATCAAACCACCGAGCAGATGGTGCGCAGTGTGCTCGCGTACGCCGAGAACCGGTTGCGGATGAACCCCGTGCCCCTCGACAAGGGCGTGCTGGCCGCTGACGAGCTCTACGAACGGCTCGAAGGCGTGATCCGCGACCAGCCGCGCCCGCCCGACGAGGTGCTCGGCGTCTACACCTCGGTCATCGCACCGAGCGTGATCTCGGCGGACAGCCCGCGGTTCCTCGGCTTCATTCCGGCCGCCCCGACCAAGGCCAGCCTGCTGTTCGACATGCTGGTGTCCTGCGCCTCGATCCAGGGCATCTCGTGGCTGGAGGCCTCCGGTGCGATCGCGGCGGAGAACAGCGTGCTGCGGGTGATCGCCAACGAGGCGGGCCTGCCGACAACGTCGGGCGGTTGCTTTGTTTCCGGCGGCTCGGCGGGCAACCTGTCCGCGCTGGCTGTGGCGCGAGAGACGGCCAAGAAGCGCGGCGCCACCGGCCGGCTGCGCGTGGTCGTCGGCTCGGATGCGCATTCGTCGATCGTCAACACGTTGCGGCTGCTCGAGATGGACGCACTGGTGGTCGACACCCCCGACCATCGGCTCACCGCCGACACGGTGCGCGATGTCGTGCCGCCCGATGCCACCAACATCGCCGCCGTGGTCTGCACGTCTGGCACCACGAACGCCGGAATCATCGACGACCTGGCCGGTGTCGGCGCGCTCGCCAGGGAACGTG
>JBKOYU010000799.1:0-2759 GCA_046725575.1 Actinomycetota bacterium
CCTTGGCGGTGGTACTGCATCACAAGATACGGGTAGCCGCTCTCGGTTTCGCCGACCTGGAGCACGCCGACGATGTTGGGATGACCGGTGAGCACGCCCATCGCGCGCTGTTCACGCAGGAACCGTTCCCGGTTCTGCTCGAGCTCGGCGGTGAGCACCTTAACGGCAACCATGCGGTCCAGCGCGGCCTGTGTGCACCGAAAGACGATGCCGAAACCACCGCGGCCGATCTCTTCGGCATCATCGAATCCGGCAGAGCTCAACTCCGAGACGACGGCAGAGCCCACGTCGCGCTGCGTCTGGAGTGGATCGCTGTCCATCACCGGCTTCCTGCGATGAGACGAGCATAACACCGTAGCAAACAGGGAACTAGCTGCGTCTTCGGGAGCTGGTCCGCCTGCTGGCCGCTCTCAAGATCCCTGGGGGATTACGGGCAACGTAATGTGCGATGGCCGCGTCGCATCGTGGGCGATCTGTTGTTGGGCGGTTCGGAATTGGGTTCCGTCTTCGACGGGCTCGCCGGTGTTGAGATTGCGCGCCCAGCGCGGGAAGTTGCTCGATGTGACGTGTACCCGGATGCGGTGTCCTGCGCGAAAGACGTGGCTGGTGGACCATAGGTCGACCTCTTGAGCGGTGAATTGATCCGCGGCGCGACGCTGCGGACGATCCCGTCGACGATGTTGCGTGACGTGCCTGCGGGGTCGACGTCGCACAGGCGGACGACCCAGTCGGTGCTCGGGGCGTCGGTGGCGGCGTGTAGCACGGCGCGGACCCGGCCGGTGCCCTCCACGTCTTCGGGCATTGGCTCGGTGGTGTAGACGAGCACGTCTGGTCGCGATTCGATGGGGGCCTGGTCCAGTGGGCCGGGCCGGAACTCGTTGGACATCAGGAGGGCTCCGCCGGTGGTGATGACGGGGTCGGTGGGGTCGTATCGGTAGGTGTCGGTGCCCTCGCCGTCCGTCGGCGGTTCGACGGTGAGCTGGCCGTCTGCGCGGAGGAACAGCTCGGTTGGCACCGCCCGCGATAGCGGCCACTCCTGTTCCTCGCGCCATTCATTTGTCCCCATGACGAACAGCAGCACCGGGGGCAATGTCGGCTGGGCCGAATCGGTTTGGGCTGCCGCCGAGTCCGCGACAAGATGTTGTCGAAACCATCCGAGTTGAACGTCGGTGAACGTGCGCCGAAAGCCGAGAAGTTCGGCGCTCGATGCGAGCCCGAAGTTGACGTCGCCGAGGTACCCGCTGTTGTCTGCCTGTGCCCAAGGGCCCATGATCAACGTCGCGGGGCGGCCGGCCGATTGCATCGCGGTGAAGTTGTCGAGCGTTCCTTGGCAGAAGATGTCATACCAGCCCCCGATGTGCAGGCTGGGCAAGTCGATCTCGGAGTGTCGCCCCGCTACCCGGCAGGATGTGCTCCACTGCGGTTCGCGGCGGGAGCGTTCAAAGCCCAGTTCGGGGATTCTGTGTCGCGCGAAGGCGGGGTGGTGATCGGCGGACAGTTCCCAGTACGCGGCCTTCGCCACGTTGTCGATGTCAGCGACCAGGCCGACGATGGCCCCGCCGAGCGCGGCATTGCGACTCATCGGCGAGTGGTCAGCGACGATGTTCGAAGGCGTGCCGACGATGTATGCGATGCTGCTCGCTGATCCGGCATTGGCGGCAGCCGACTTGACGTCGTTGACTCGATGCACCGTTGGCGGGCAGGCTATCTCGCTGTCGACCATCCAACGTTGGCAGTCACGTTCGGGTGCGCCGCTGATCGAGTTGTGGGGGTGACCGAGGTCGCGGGGCCGGGAACGACCCACGCGTTGCATGCTCCTGCGGTACCGGGCTCGATTGGGGTGGCGCGAGCATTTGACGTTGGTGCGGTCGGGTGAATTCAGACCGCCAATTTGTTGAATTTGCGTAACTGCTTGTCGAACGCCCGGGCGGGGACGAGGCGGCGCATAGCGCTGAGCTGACGCGCTCTCGGGCTGGTGGGGTAGCGCAACTTCGGCTTGGGGTCGGTGGCTGCGGCGACGATCGCCTTGGCGACGACGGCGGGGTCGTCCCCGCTATTCACCGCCTCCGCCACTACCTGGCTGGTGGTATTTCGCTGCCGGGCGTAGACCTCTAAGGGGCCGTCGGGTGGTGTGGTGTTGTCGTCGAAGCCGGTTCTGGTGCCCGCGGGCTCGACGAGAAGTACTCGGATGCCATGCTCTCGGACCTCGTGGTCCACGGATTCGGAGTAACCCTCGACCGCGTGTTTGGTTGCGCTATAGGTGGCCATGTAGGGCGCGGGCATGAACCCGAACACGGACGACAGGTTGATGACGCGTCCGCTGCCCTGGGCGCGCATGTGCGGCAGCACTGCCTTGGTCATGCGGATGACGCCAAAGACATTGATGTCGAAAAGTCGCTGCGCCTGGGCGATCGAATTCTCCTCGGCGGCCCCCGACATGCCCATACCGGCGTTGTTGACCAGGACATCGATTCGCCCGAACTGCCCGAGCACCCGCTTGACCAATAGGGCGACCGATTCGTCACTGGTCACGTCGAGGTCAAAGAACCTCACGCCGTCGCGCCGAGTCAATCCGTCGGTGGTGCGGCTGGTTCCGACGACTTCGAAACCTGCTTTGACCAAGGCGAGGGCGGCTACCTGGCCGAGGCCTGAGCGGGCACCCGTGACGAGTGCGACCGGCCGAGTTGTTGTCATACAGAGCTCCAGAGTTGAATTGAATTACGATCGCAATATTGTATTATGACCGTAAGGCTATAGTG
>JBKOYU010001067.1:0-1743 GCA_046725575.1 Actinomycetota bacterium
ACGGCGATCGAGACCACCGCGTCGACCGTCTCGTCGCGCAGCGGCAGCCGTTGCGCATCCGCGCGCAGGAAGCCGATCTGGGGTCCCGCTTCGGCGCGCACCGCGCGGGCCAGCATCGCCTGCGAGAGGTCGAGGCCCAGCCAGCCCGCCCGGGCCCGCAGCGCGAGCCAGCGACGCGGTGACGGTGCCGGGTCCGCAGCCGACGTCCAGCGCGATCCCGCCGGCCGGGATGTTCAACCACTCCGTGGGCTGTCGAAGGGCGCTGAACAGCCTGCGCATCAGCGTTTGCATGTTGTCGTAGACCATGGACCCGACCGGCGAGGCGAACACCGCCTCAACCGCAGGGGTCCCTTTCGGCAAACCGGCGTCTAGCAGATCGAGATAGCCGTTGCTGACATCCGGTTCGGCCGGCGGCTCGGCGAGCAGTTCCAGCGCCCTGCGCAGCGCGGGAGGCAACGTGGTGTTCAGATCGGACATGCGCATTCCTTGGAGCAAATTCGAAGCGCCAGTGGGCAATTACCCGGTCGCGCGACTGAAGACAACGGGTCCGTTTCACAAACCTACCCCTGGCCCTCGGGCGGCTCGACCCCCCGGAATACCGGCCTGCGGCGTGGCGCTGCTCAGCGACTGGTCTGACAAGGCTGGAGGCAGCGCTTCCAGACGGCGGCCGACGACTCACTTCCGATTGGGCGTCTTGTACACGCTGGAGCAGCACTGCGACGAGAACGGCAACTGCTCCTCTTGTGGGCGGCCGTGGTGGTCTGGGCCAAGATCGTCTACAACGACGGCATCGAGGAGTGCTCGCATCGAAGCTGTGAAATCTGGACCGTGGCTCCCGGCTACCGGCTAGATGGAACGGGCATTGTCCTGGCGACGAGAATCATGCCGACATGGACACGGAAACGTGGGCTGCCGATGCGATCGCCCACAGAACTTGCGGTTGGCGGATATCGCTGTGCGCACCGCTTTGTGGTGTCAAGTTTTCGGCGATGACCCTGTTTGCGTCGATCGCGTACTTCTCGGCACGGCATCCTTATCGCTTATTTGGACGTCTGGTCAACTAACGCTTCATCGGCAGGCATTGCACACGGCAAACAGCGACATGACGCGGCGAGCATGTCCCAATGAGCCGGCACTTCAAGCACGGTGTCTCCTTGGTGCACGGCGACTCGGGGCAGGCCGACACGCCGATGTCCGCCGGTGATCCTGGCCATGACGACGATCCTTTCGGATGGGCTGTCTTCACCGATTGACCGTCGTGGTGGGCGAAAGTCATCCCGGCACGAGCAGCAGCTCACTTCACGAGTTCCGTGGGCGCCGTCAGTCCGCCGTTCAGCCATAGAACCGGCGCAGTTCCGGCCACACCCGTGACCAGTCGACTGGATCACATACGGCGACCTCCGTGCCGTCCTCCTCGTTCTCGATGACGGCCTCATGCGTGACGACGACGAGGCAGCCGGTGAATGCTGCGTGGCGGGGTCCAACCACGACCACACGCGCTGAGGCGGAATCCGGCGGCGGTCCCCAGTCCGCATAGGACATGTGCCCCGAATAGGGTTGAGGCAGGCCGTATTCCGGCCCGTACCGCTCCACCGCCCCGGCCTGCCCATAATTGTGGGTGAAGATCACCGCACCGGGGCCCGCCTGCGCCCACGCCTGCGCCACCGACGCGGTCAGCTCGCGCCACCCGACCTGCTCGCCCTGCTCCGGGTTGACCGCCAACACCGGGCCCAGCGCACCGAC
>JBKOYU010001046.1:0-4661 GCA_046725575.1 Actinomycetota bacterium
ACGGTTTCCCGGTACCCCGCTCGGGTAGTCGATGCTGCGGTGCACCCCGCGCCAACCCATCACGTCAACGCCGAAGGGCCGAACCTCAATGACTAGCAATGACACCAGTACTCTTCTCGCGCAGCTCCGCACGGTGCTCGATTTGACCAACACCGAGATTCAGGTCGCCGAGACCCGGCTGAGTCAGGCCCGCACCGATACCGTCCGTCGCGAACTTTCCCAGAACGCTGCAAACGGACGCGCTCGAGCGGAAGCCATCGAAACAGCGATCCGCCAACTCGGCGGGTTCCACGATGTCATCGGCCCGCTGCTCGGCCGCGCCGGTGCCGCAGTGAAGGCCCTGACCGAACAAGCGCAGCCGTTCGGCGAGGCGTTACTTGGCGACCTCGCGCTGGAACACCAACTTCTCGACCGGGCCCGCTATATCAAGGCTTTAGCCGTCGCGATGGGCAGCTCGGACATCGAGAAGCTGGCCGATCGCCTGATCGAGGCGCATTCAGCGACCGTCAACTGGCTCACCACTGTGCTGGCCGAAGACGCGCTCGGCGGCCCGGCTGCGCTGCAGCGCACCCCCTTACAGACCGCCACCGGGGTGGCGGTCAGGTTGGTGAACGTGCCTATGTCCTGGTCGGCGCGCGGGCTCGATCGCGCGGTGGATACCGTGCGCGGGGCCCCGCCGGCGCTCGGCGAGCTGGTGAGCCGCGGCGCCCACGCAGGTGACGTGGCGGCCAAGGCGCTGACCGCCTCACGGGATGCCGCGCTGGCTACCGCGGAGCGCGTTACCAGGCGTGAGGGTGCGGATCAGGCCGCCGATGCACTGCATTCGATGCGCAGCGCCGCCGGAGTACTCGAAGCCGACGAGCTGCCGATCACCGACTACGACGCTCTCAACGTGTCCGAAGCGGTGGCCGCCATCAAGGAACTCACCACTCCCGCGGACGTCCGCGCGATCCTGGCCTACGAGGAGGCGCACAAAAATCGTCAAGGCGTCGTTTCCGCCGCCCAAACACGCGTCGCGGCCATCGCGCAAGAGGTCGTGGGCATCGAGTGAGCGAGCGGGCGCGCAGCGCGTCCCGAACGGAAATATCCCCGCGGTCAACGGAGACCGCGGGGATATCGCTAAGAAGCTTGCTACAGCACCGTTGGTCTGCAGTCGTTGTCACGGGTAATGAGTCCGCGCTGCTCGAAAGCATCCACCCAATTCGGCATCGGCCACCAGCCCCACCGCTGATGAAAGATCGTCGCGTTACGCACTATGTCGTGCAGATGTTCCACCGGGGGATCCGACACGGGATGGAACTGATGAAAGGCATGCGCCCCGCCCACCCATCGCATCGGAACACCGGCGGCGCATGCCGTCTGGGCGAAGTCGGTGTCCTCGGCGCCGTATCCGCGGTAGCGCGCACAGAAGCCGCCGATGCGTCGCCATGCCGAAGCGGTCAGTGCAAAGGACAGCGACCAGAACAGCTCGTAATCGGTGCTGGCGACAATGTCGCCGTCAGTGGGCGCCGGCCGCGCCGGGTGCGGGTTGATCATGGGTTCTAGAGCCGTTGGGTAGCCCTCCCCGCCGCACGGCGGCGGCAGGTAGGTGACCGGTCCGCACAACAGTGCATCCCCGTGCTCAGGGTCGGCGACCGCTTCGTGATAGCGCCCGAGCATGTTTCGGCCAGGGATGCAGTCGACGTCGAGAAAAACGAGCAGATCTGCGTTGCGGTCCAACGCGGTGAGCGCCCCGAGGTTGCGGGCCGATGCAACCGGGAGAGATCCTGGGCCGTTGTCGCAGTGCACAACATGGGCCGAATATCCGCTGGCGGCCACCACATCGGGTACTGCGGGGTCATCGATCGCGACAATGACGTGCATATCGGGAAGCCTTGCGCTGCGGCTGATCCCGTCGAGTTGTCGGTGCAGGTGTCCGGCCCGTCCGTGCACCGTAGTCACCACGGCGGTTCTCATTGCGTGTGCGGCTTTGCGTTCTGGCACACCGTGGTCTCGATGGCTTCCGCGGCACGTGCCGCAGCACCAGTGGTCTGCCACCGTTGCCATCTGCGCGGGTCGGAGGCTCGCGCCTGCGCGATCAAGCACCGCCAGGCCCGAGCATCGGGCCAGCCACGGGCTGCGACCGCGAGACGGTGTCTGCGTAGCGTTTCGACGGTGACGTGCTGCTCGTCATACGGGCGCGGCTGAGGTAGGACGACCGCGGGTCGACCCGCGGTGGCGACGTCGGCTACGCAGTTTTGTCCGGCGTGGGTGATCACGACGTCGGCGGCGCACATGTCCGGCCACGGATCAGGTGTTCTGGGACCGCCCCGCAGACCCAAGGTCTTCCACGCGATCTCGGGTATCTGAGCAGCAGTTGCATCGACCGTCGCTTGGTCGAAGTCACATCCGCCCGTCCCACTGAGAACGAGGACGGAGGGCCGCCCGTGGTCCTCCGTCGGATGCAGAACCTCGCGGTCCTCGAAGCGGCTGATGCCGCCGACATAGGTGGTCTTGGCGGCATACGCGTGCAGCCATTCCGGCTCGTACAGTTCTTGCGGCCATGCCGCGACGATGTGGTCGGCGATCTGGTGCACCAATGCGTGCGGACCGTCGGTGCGTTCGCCTGGCATCGCAATTGCGATCACCGGCACGCCGAGCAGCCGGACGAAGAGCGCAACTTCCACCGACACGTCGGTCACCACGGCTGCTGGTCGCGTCTGTTCGATCCATTGGGCGATGAGCGCCATCCGCGTCATCAGGCCGTCGTCATGGTGCGGAACCCAGTGCAGTGCACCGTTCGCAGAAGGCTGCTCGGGTCGCGTACCGGCATCATCACGCGGAAGCGCGAGGACCGTGGCGAACGGATGCGGTTTCGGGATGTCGAGCGATGTCAACACAGCCACCGGATGGCGAAGTTGAGTGCAGATGCTGATGGCCCGATTGAGGTGGCCCGAGCCGTGGTGGTGGACGTAATAGCCGATCACGCGTCTTCTCATTCCGATCGTCGATCATCGTGCGGTAAAGGTCGAGGTATGCGGTCACCATCGCCTCGGCCGAGCAGTGGGCGACGGCGTGCCGGTGAACATCGGTTCGGGCGAGGGACAGGGCTGCCGGTATTTCGTCGGCCATACCTTCGACGTCGTTCGGGGGGACGAGTCGGCCGCTCTGCGATGACACGATTTCGGGTATTCCGCCACAGGCGAATGCCACGACGGGGGTGCCGCACGACATCGCTTCGGCGACCACTAGTCCATACGGTTCGTCCCACATCGGCGTGACCAACGCCGCTGCCGAGCGCCCGACCAAGCGGGCCAGCTCATCGTGGTTGAGGTGCCCGGCGTACCGGACGTGGTCGCCCAGCAACGGTGCGACGGCACGCTTGAAATACGCGGTGTCACTGACGGGTCCGGCTAGGACGAGGGGCAGGTCTGCCCGCCGTGCGGCTGCGATCGCCAGGTGTGGCGCCTTTTCGGCGGTGATGCGTCCGAACCACACGAGGTTGTCGCCGCCAGGCCCCAGCGGCCACCGCCGGAAGTCCACGCCGTTCGGTACCACTGTCACCTTGGATGCGACGTGCCGCCACGCGTTGGCGGTGTGCCGACTGACAGCGGCGAATCGGGTACCGGCGCGGCCCGCGACATCGAGCGCCGACTCCAGCCACGGTGTCGGCGGTGTGTGCAGTGTGGTGATCATGGGTGTGGCCAGCATGGAAGCCATGGCGACAGGCAGATGGTGCAGGCTGTGATTGTGCACGATGTCGAAGCCGTTGCAGGGATCGCTTAGTTGCATCATCAGGTTCAGATAGGCGTGGTGATCGGCCATGAAGGCCATCGGGGCTGCAGATGGATCCGCCTGCGCCGCAGCGGAAAGCGTCAATTCCCGCACTGTGAGCTCAGCGCAGCCAGAGCTGGGGTCTGAGCCCGAGCCCGCGAACAAGGACACCTCGTTGCCCTGTTCGACCAGCGCGCGCGCCAGATGCCAGACGTGGGCTTCGAGTCCGCCTGCGAACGGCTGACGTAGAGGGAAACGATTGGAGGCGATGAGTGCAACGCGCAGCGAGGCGCTCATCCGAGGGCAGCTTCGTAGATGTCGCGGTGCCTTCGTGCAATGCGAACTCGTTCGGCGCGACGTTGGGCCCAGCATGCTCGGGGTGCGTCGATGCCGGCCGTCCACCGGTCGTACACCGTTCGCACAGCGCGGTGCAGAGAGCACGGGTCAAAGGACTCCTCAGTGAAGTCGAAGACCTCACACGGGCGTTGTTCGCCGTAGAAGCCGCAACTGGGTACGACTGCTGCGGTCCCAAGGTCGAAACACGCCTCCAGCCAGCCTGAGTGGGTGCCGAAGCGGTAGGGCAATACGGAGACCGAGACCGAGGAAAGGTAATCCCACAGTTCGTCGTCAGTGAAGTACGGGTGCACGCGAACCTCAACGTGGTCATGCTGACCGTATTCGCGCAGCGCCGCACCAAGTTCTGGCGCATACCAGTAGCTATCAGGTTCAAACACTTCATCATGCAAATCGATCTGCAAGACAGCGCCAGGCAATGCTTCGATGACGGGGACGAGCGTGTCCAACACCGGCAGCAGGTCCATATTGGCGCGCACGCTCTTGGCGTGCACCGCTACGACGAACTGACTTTGCTTTTGCCGAGGCCGTCCGATGCGGGCACTGTCCAGCAC
>JBKOYU010000910.1:0-5284 GCA_046725575.1 Actinomycetota bacterium
CGCCTTCGCTTACCTGTCGCGCGTCGTCGAACCGCCCTGCCCTGACCTGGCGGCGTTGGTGGCCGAGGTAGGCCCCGTCGAAGCCGCCGACCGGGTGAAGCGACGAGCCATCGATGAGCAACTGCTACGCCTGACCGAGGCTCGTCATGAGATCGACTCTGCTGCAAGGGATCTTGCAGTGCTGGAGCGACTGGGTGGACGGCTGGTCGCCGCTGCGGACGCCGAATGGCCGCTGCTGGCATTCACCGCGTTCGCTGGTGTCGACACGAAGCAGCGATCGGAGGCCCATCCACCGTTGGCGCTGTGGGTGGCGGGGCCGGCGCGCCTCGACGACGTGGCCGAGCGGGCGGCGGCGATCGTCGGAACTCGGGCGGCCACTACGTACGGCGAGCATGTTGCCGCCGAGCTGGCCGCCGGTCTGGCGGAGCGCGATGCTGCCGTGGTGTCCGGCGGTGCCTACGGCATCGACGGAGCAGCGCACCGCGCCGCGCTGGCGGCCGACGGGTTCACCGTCGCGGTATTGGCCGGCGGCATTGATGTCTCCTACCCCGCGGGCCACGCCGCTCTCTTGCACCGGATCGGTGAGCAAGGCTTGATCGTCACCGAGTATCCGCCGGGTCTTCGCCCCCAGCGGCACCGGTTCCTAACTCGCAACCGGCTCGTCGCTGCCCTCGCGGGAGCCACCGTGGTTGTCGAAGCGGGTGCACGAAGTGGCGCGGCCAACACCGCGGCGTGGGCGCGGGCGCTGGGCCGCAACGTCTGCGCGGTGCCCGGTCCGGTCACGTCGTCGGCCTCCGTCGGGTGCCATGTACTACTGCGTGCCGGCGCGACTCTCGTCACCCGCGCCGACGAGGTTCTGGAACTGGTCGGGCATGCGGGCGAGCTGGCTTCCGACGCAGACCGACCGGCGACCATGCTGGACGGTCTCGCCGACAACGAGCTACGTGTCTACGACGCGCTTCCTGCCCGCGGCGCACGCACCGCCGACGAGATCGCTGTCGCATCCGGTTTGCCACCGACGCAGGTGCTCGGGCCCTTGTCGATGCTGGAGATCGCGGGCCTGGTCGTCTGCCAAGGAGGGCGATGGAAACTGGCGCTCCGGTAAGTTGTCGCCATGCACAGCGCGACGAGCAGGATCGTGCCAGCGTGCTGGCAACGTAGGCCGCCGACGGCTCGGTCACGCTCGTATAGTCGATGAGGTTGGCTAATAAAGCGGCCGCCTGACGAGTCTGGAGGAACAGTGGCAGGACGTCCGGTGCACACGTTCGAAGTGGTGCGCAGTGAACAATTGACCCCGCACCTCATCCGCGTCGTCCTGAGCGGCAAGGGGTTCGACACATTCACTCCCAATGACTTCACCGACGCCTACGTCAAGGTCGTCTTCGTCAACGACGGCGTCGACGTCGGCGCGCTGCCGCAGCCGCTCACGCTGGACAGCTTCAACGACTTACCCGTCGAGCAGCGACCCACCGTGCGCACCTACACCGTGCGCCGCGTCGACACCGAGCGCCGCGAGATCTCGATCGACTTCGTCGTGCACGGCGAGCACGGTGTCGCGGGGCCGTGGGCGGCAGCCGCCACCCCGGGCCAACCGGCCTACCTGATGGGGCCCAGCGGCGCCTACTCGCCCGACCCCGCGGCCGACTGGCACCTGTTCGCCGGCGACGAGGCGGCCGTCCCAGCCATCGGCGCCGCGCTGGAGGCGTTGCCCGACAACGCTATTGGCAAGGTTTTCATCGAGGTCGCCGGACCCGAGGACGAGATCGCGCTCAGCGCACCGCCTGGTGTCGAGGTGAGATGGATCTACCGCGGCGGCCGCGCCGACGTCGTGCCCGAAGACCAGGCGGGCGACAACGCGCCGCTGATCGCGGCGGTGAAAGAAGCCACCTGGCTGCCGGGGCAGGTCCAGGTCTTCATCCATGGCGAGGCCCAGACCGTCATGCACAACCTGCGGCCCTATATCCGCAAGGAACGCGGCGTCGACGCCAAGTGGGCCAACTCCATCTCCGGATACTGGCGGCGCGGCCGCACCGAGGAAACCTTCCGCCAGTGGAAGCGTGAGCTCGCCGAAGCCGAGGCCCCCGCCTGAGGCGTGGTCAGAACCAGCTTGCCTGCGCGTCCACCGTGGTGCGATCCAAGCTAGCCAGCAGATCGAACTGCGGGCCGACCTTCGGCAGCTCGTAGGCGTAGAAGTACTGTGCCGCAGCGCGTTTGCCGTCGTAGAAGTCGCCCTGATGGTCATTGGCGGCGATCAGCTGCTCAAGCCACATCCACGCCACCACCACATGTCCGGCCGCCTCGAGGTAAACGGTCGAATTGGCCAGGGTGGTGGCGACATCGCCTGCGGCCCACAGGGTGGCGGTGACTTCCACCAACCGTTGCACCGCGCGGCGCAAGTCCTTCGCATAGACCGCAGTGCTGTCGGATTCCAGTGCCGTGTCGATGGTCTGGTTGATCCGCTCGGCCAGGAGGGTCAGGCCCGCGCCGTCCTGCATGACGACCTTGCGGCCCAACAGGTCCAGGCCATGGATGCCATGTGTGCCCTCATGGATCGCGTTGAGACGGTTGTCGCGGTAGCACTGTTCGACGTCGAACTCCTTGGTGTACCCGTATCCGCCGTGCACCTGGATGGCCAGGCTGTTGGCCTCCAGGCACCACTGCGACGGCCAACTTTTGGCAATCGGGGTGAGGACTTCCAGCAGTAGGTGCGCGCGATCGCGGTCGGCGCCGATGCTGGTGCGCCCCTCGTCCACCAGCATCGCGCAGTACAGGCCGAGCGCGAACGCGCCCTCGACATATGACTTCTGCGCCAACAGCATTCGCTTGACATCGGCATGTTCGATCAACGCCACTGGCGGGCGGGCCGGGTCCTTGGCGTCGGCCGGACGGCCCTGTGTGCGCTCCTTGGCGTACTCGAGCGACGCCAGGTAGCCGGCGTATCCGGTCGCCGTCGCCTGCAATCCCACCGCCATTCGGGCCTCGTTCATCATGTGGAACATGTAGGCCAGGCCCTTGTGCTCCTCGCCGACGAGATAGCCGACCGCGCCGGGTTCGGTGGCAGGCTGATTCGTGCCGTCGCCGAAGTTCAGCAGGGCGTTCGTCGTGGCGTGGTTGCCCATCTTGTGGTTCAGGCTGACCAGCGCGACGTCGTTGCGGGTGCCGTCGGGCAGGAACTTCGGGACGATGAACAGCGAGATCCCCTTGACCCCGGGACCGCCGCCGGGGGCCTTGGCAAGCACGAGGTGCACGATGTTTTCGGTCAATTCGTGGTCACCGCCGGTGATCCACATCTTGGTTCCGGTGATCCGATAGGTGCCGTCTTCGGCGGGAACAGCCTTCGTCGTGATGTCGGCCAGCGACGAGCCGGCATCGGGCTCGGACAGGCACATGGTGCCGAAGTAGCGGCCTTCGAGCATCGGGCGGACCCAGGTGTCGATCTGCTCTTCGGTGCCGTATTCGGCCAGCAGGTTGGCGTTGCCGACGGTCAGGAAGGCGTACGAGGTCGTGCTGGGGTTGGCGGCCCGGAAGAACTCCATCGACGCCTGCGACACCACCGTCGGCAGCTGCATGCCGCCGATCGCCTCGTCGAACGGTCCGGCCAGCAGGCCCGCTTCGCTGAATGTGTCCAGCGCGTCCTTGATCTCGTCGATCAGCACGACCTTCCCGTCGGGCCCGACCGACGGCTCGTTCTGGTCGCCCTTTTTGTTGTGCGGCGCAAAGCATTTCGTCGCGATCTCGCCCGACAGATCGAGAACGGCGTCGAAGGTGTCGCGGGAGTGCTCGGCGAAGTGGTCGCGCTTGGTCAACTCGACCACGTCGAGCCACTCGTAGAGCAGAAAGTCGACATCACGCCGCGAGAGGAACTCCGCCATGTCGGGACAGCCTTTCGAGAATTAGCGATCGCTCATTTTATGAGCGCTCGCTAATAATGCGCCGACCGTCGACAGATGTCAAATACGTGTAGGATCCCGACCGTCATGACCATCGATCGAGCTGCGGATTCAGCTGCGGCGGAACGCATGCGGCGCGCCGCGATCGAGGCGTTCGCGGAATCGGGATACGGCGGCAGCTCCACGCGGCAGATCGCCAAACGGCTCAACATGAGCGCGACGGCCATGTACCCGCACTACCGCTCCAAAGAGGAACTGCTCTACGCCATCGCCTTGGAAGGCCACAGCAGCCTGCTGGCCGCGCTGAAAAGGGCCGACGACCCCGCCGCGAGCTTCACCGAGCGGCTGCGGGCGGTCGTGGCCGCCTTCGCCACCTGGCACGCCGAGAACCACAAGCAGGCCCGCGTCGTGCAATACGAACTGCATGGCCTGACACCGGCCCACTACCGCACGATCGCACCGCTGCGCCACCAGGCCACCGACGTCCTCACGGAGATCGTGGCCGGCGGGACGACCGCAGGCGAGTTCCACGTCGACAACGTCGACGAGGTGGTGATGGCGATCTCATCGTTGTGCGTCGACGTATGCCGGTGGTTCCCGTCGCGACAGCACCGCGACGCACACAAGCTCGGCGAGGTGTACGCCGGTGTGGCGCAGCGGCTGGTTCGCTGACGAGCCCCGCTGTCGGGCTGGCACGCTAGGCGGATGGCATTCGGCGATTACCAGCTCGAGATCTACCTGTCGGGTCTGTCCGGCATCGTGCCATCGCTCCCGATGTCCTACGCGGAGTGGGAGGCCAAGGCGGAAGCGGCGATGCCGCCGTCAGTGTGGTCCTATGTAACCGGCGGCGCCGGTGACGAACGCACGCAGCGAGTCAACCGCACCGCCTTCGACGGATGGGGACTGATGCCGCGGATGTTCGTCGGCGCCAAGGAACGTGACCTGTCGGTGGAGATGTTCGGCCTCACACTGCCGTCACCGGTGTTCATGGCGCCGATCGGCGTCATCGGCTTATGCGCGCAAGACGGGCACGGTGATCTGGCCACCGCACGAGCCGCCGCGCGCACCGGCGTGCCGATGGTCATTTCGACGCTGACCGAGGACCCAATGGAGGACATCGCCGCCGAATTCGGTGATACCCCAGGCTTTTTCCAGCTGTACACACCGACCGACCGTGAACTGGCCGAGAGCCTCGTCCAGCGTGCCGAGGCTGCGGGATACAAGGGCATCATCGTCACACTGGATACGTGGGTGCCCGGTTGGCGACCGCGGGACCTGGCGACGTCGAACTTCCCGCAGCTGCGCGGCCGATGCCTGGCGAACTACACCAGCGATCCGGTGTTCCGCGCGAGTCTGGACGAGTCCCCCGAGCAGAACATGCAAGCGGCGGTGCT
>JBKOYU010001071.1:0-4385 GCA_046725575.1 Actinomycetota bacterium
GTGCTGATGATCGTCATCGTCACGACGATCAGCGTCTACCTGGCGGTGTACAAGGGCGTGCCGATGGCGGTGCCCGAGGACGACGAAAAGCCAAAGCGGCGCAGGCTTCTCGGCTGGTTCGCCCGTCGGGGCGGCAAGAACAAGCCGGCCGAGGCTCCTGCTAAGCCAGCCGCTCCTTGAGAAATTCTACGACGCGCTTGCGTGCCTCGTAAGCCGGGTGAAGGTCGACTTCACGGACCTCCAAGGTCAACACCGCGTGGGTCATCCTGCCAAAACCGTGTTCGTTGCCCTTCTTCGAGTTGATCTCTATCACCTCGAACGCATCACCGAGCCGGTCCTTCAGCGTCTTGAAGCGTTCGCCCGGGGCCAACGGATCCTCGCTGAACCGCAGACCCAGCGCGCACAGGCCCTCGTTCGCGACACGCTGTTCGATGACCTTCAGTTCGCCTTCGGAGAGCCCGGGGTCACGCTTGTGCTTCGGCGTCAGCGGAATCGGCACCGACGGCTGGCTCAGCACGGGGGCCAACACGCTGTCGTCGACCGCAGCGGCCAGTGCGAACCCGCCGGTGAAACATTGGCCGATGACGCCGACGCCCTTGCCCGGCGTCTTCTCATTGAGGTCGCGGGCCAGTGCACGCAGGTAATGCGCCACTGGCCGATCGGCGTTCAATGCGAAGCCCGCGAATTCCCTTGCCACACAACTACGCAGAATGATCGGCACCGCGCCCGGCCTGACCCCCGGCGCCCCAGGTACGCCGAAGAGCGACGGGCACGCCACGGTGAACCCGTTGTCCACCAGGTGATTACCCAATCCCAGCACACCGGGATGGATACCCGGCAGCTCGGGGATCAGCACCACGCCCGGGCCCTCGCCCTTGCGATAGACGTCGTGGATGTACCCGGCCGCCGAAAACGGCGAGACGGTCCATCCGGTCAGGTCTGCTTCCGGCGCGGTCATGCCGTCTCCGTCCGTTGTCGCGGGGGATCGCGGTACCTACTTGGTGGTCAGTGGCGACTGGGTCTGCGTCGCCGCCGAGAGCGTACGGTACTCGTCCGTACCGGCGGCACCCGTTATGGCAATCTGCGCCGGTCCGGTCGGGCCGTTCAGCCGGGTGGTCCACAGCGGCTCCGCGGGCTTGCCGTCCTGGCCGGAACTTTGGGAACCCTCATACACCACCCATTTCACGCCGTCGACGTCCTGCGTCCCTGTCGGATAAAGGTCGGTGTTGATGGACGCGACCAGCTTGTCCTCGTCGGCATTGCTCTGTGTCAGGCTCACATACATTCCGCTGGGCGCGAGGTATCCGACAGTGGAGCTGACGGCACGCGACTGCTGGCCCGACGACGGATCGGTGCGGCCGCCGTCGATGCCCTTGCGGCTGCCGGAGTTGGCCTGCCAGCCTTCGGGCAACTTGGGCAGCCGGATCGGGATCTTCAGGGCGTCGGCATCTGCCTGCAGCGCAGCCGGTGCGTCGTAGGACGGCGTCGGTCCGTTGCCCGGCCCGTTCGGCGCGAACGAGCACATGCCGAGCATCCCTGCTAGCACGATGCAGGCGATGACCAGCGGCGCGATCGACCAGAACATGTCCCGGCCGTCCTGCAATATCCGCGGCTTTTCGGGCTTGGGGGCCGGCAGCGGCTCCGTCGTCATAGCCGCCAGTATCCCAGCTGCCAAACGCCGACCTGCTAATGGGAGAATCAGCGGCATGAGCCCCTCGCGTGGTGAAGCCCCCGATCGCAACCTCGCCATGGAACTGGTGCGAGTGACAGAAGCCGGCGCGATGGCGGCGGGCCGTTGGGTAGGTCGCGGCGACAAGGAGGGCGGCGACGGTGCGGCCGTCGACGCGATGCGTGAGCTGGTCAATTCGGTGTCCATGCGCGGCGTCGTGGTGATCGGCGAGGGCGAGAAGGACAACGCGCCGATGCTCTACAACGGCGAGCACGTCGGCAACGGCGATGGCCCGGAATGCGATTTCGCGGTGGACCCCATCGATGGCACCACGCTGATGGCAAAGGGCCTGGCCAACGCGATCTCGGTGCTGGCGGTGTCCGAGCGCGGCACCATGTTCGACCCGTCCGCGGTTTACTACATGGACAAGATCGCCGTCGGGCCCGAGGCTGCCGACGTCATCGACATCACCGCGCCGATCGGTGAGAACATCCGCGAGGTGGCCAAGGCCAAGAACGTGTCCGTGTCGGACTTGACGGTGTGCATCCTGGACCGGCAGCGGCACGAACAGCTGATCGCCGACGTGCGCGCCGCCGGCGCCCGGTGCCGGCTGATCTCCGACGGCGACGTGGCAGGCGCCATCTCCGCGTGCCGGCCGAACACCAGCACCGACATGCTGGCCGGCGTCGGCGGCACCCCTGAAGGCATCATCGCCGCCGCGGCCATCCGCTGCATGGGCGGCGCGATCCAGGCCAAGCTGTGGCCGAAGGACGACGAAGAGCGCCAGAAGGCAATCGATAGGGGCCACGACCTGGACCGGGTCCTCACCACCGAGGAACTGGTGTCCGGGGACAACGTGTTCTTCTCCGCGACCGGTGTCACCGACGGCGACCTGCTCAACGGCGTCCACTACTACAGCGGCGGCTGCACAACGCAGTCGATCGTCATGCGGTCGAAGTCCGGCACTGTCCGGATGATCGAGGCGTACCACCGGCTGTCCAAGCTCAACGAATACTCCGCGATCGATTTCACCGGCGATAGCAACGCAATTCAACCTCTGCCATGACAAGCAACTAGCGAGGAACAACACATGAGCGTCGATAGCGACGTCGAATACCGCATCGAGCACGACACCATGGGCGAGGTCCGGGTGCCCATCACCGCGCTGTGGCGCGCGCAGACTCAGCGGGCGGTGGAGAACTTCCCGATCTCCGGGCGCGGCCTGGAGCGCACGCAGATCCGGGCGCTCGGACTGCTCAAAGGCGCGTGCGCCCAAGTGAATAAGGATCTCGGGTCGCTTGCGCCGGAGAAGGCCGACGCGATCATCGCCGCGGCCGGTGAGATCGCCGACGGCCTGCACGACGATCAGTTCCCGATCGACGTGTTCCAGACCGGTTCGGGCACCAGCTCGAATATGAACACCAACGAGGTGATCGCGAGTATTGCGGAAACGGCGACCCCACCCGTTATTGTGCATCCCAACGACGACGTCAACATGTCGCAGTCGTCGAACGACACCTTCCCGACTGCCACGCATATCGCGGCCACGGAAGCCGCTGTGCGCCATCTGATTCCGGCGCTGGAGGTGCTGCACGAGTCGCTGGCGTCCAAGGCGCGGCAGTGGCGCACCGTGGTGAAGTCGGGCCGCACGCACCTGATGGATGCCGTGCCGGTGACGCTGGGCCAGGAGTTTTCCGGCTATGCCCGTCAGGTCGAAGCCGGCATCGAGCGGGTCAAGGCCACACTGCCGCGGCTGGGCGAGCTCGCCATCGGCGGCACGGCCGTCGGCACCGGCCTGAACGCACCCGACGATTTCGACGAGCGCGTGGTCGCGGTGTTGACCGAGCAGACCGGTATCGCCGAATTGCGTGTCGCGGCAAATCATTTCGAGGCACAGGCCGCGCGCGACGGACTCGTCGAAGCGTCCGGTGCGCTGCGCACGATCGCGGTGTCGCTGACCAAGATCGCCAACGACATCCGGTGGATGGGCTCGGGTCCGCTGACGGGTCTCGGCGAGATTCAGCTGCCGGATCTGCAACCGGGCAGCTCGATCATGCCGGGCAAGGTCAATCCCGTTATCCCCGAGGCGGTTACGCAGGTCGCTGCGCAGGTGATCGGTAACGACGCCGCGATCGCGTGGGGCGGCGGCAACGGCGCTTTCGAGCTCAACGTATACATCCCGATGATGGCGCGCAACCTGCTGGAGTCGTTCAAGATATTGACGAACGTCTCGAAGCTATTCGCGGAGCGGTGCATTGACGGCCTGGTCGCCAATGAGGAGCGTCTGCGCGAGCTGGCCGAGTCGTCGCCGTCGATCGTGACGCCGCTGAACTCGGCGATCGGCTACGAGGAGGCCGCCGCGGTCGCCAAGCAGGCGCTCAAGGAGAAGAAGACCATCCGCCAGACGGTGATCGACCGCGGCCTGATCGGCGACAAACTGTCGCTCGAGGAGCTCGACAAGCGCCTCGACGTGCTGGCGATGGCGAAGGTCAAGGAAGGCGACATCTAGAGGCGACTAGGTAGCGCTGCCGTTGGTGCCGTTGGTTCCGTTTGTTCCGGCTATACCGGTCGCACCGTCGGTGCCCGATTGACCATCGAACCCGCCGCTGCCACCGGAACCTCCGGGACCGCCGGCAGCGCCAGCGCCGCCGAGACCACCGGGCCGGCGGTTGAGTGTAGGAAGCGCTTGAAAACGGAACGGACCGCGGGCGGTAGC
>JBKOYU010000541.1:0-5105 GCA_046725575.1 Actinomycetota bacterium
GACGCTGACCGTCGGTGCGGAGGCCGAATTCGACGACGTCATCGCCCGGCTCGTCGAGCTGGCCTACGACCGTGTCGACATGGTCGGCAAGCGCGGCGAGTTCGCGGTGCGCGGCGGCATCCTCGATGTCTTCCCGCCGACCGCCGAGCACCCCGTGCGCATCGAGTTCTGGGGCGACGAAGTCTCCGAGATGCGGATGTTCTCCGTCGCCGACCAGCGCTCGATTCCGGAGATCGCCGTCGATCATGTGATCGCGGTGCCGTGCCGGGAGTTACTGCTCACCGACGACGTCCGCGACCGGGCCGCCAAACTGGCCGCCGGACACCCGGTGCAGGACAACAGCGTGCCGGGCAGCGTGCCCGACATGCTGGCCAAACTGGCCGAGGGCATCCCGGTCGACGGCATGGAGGCCCTGCTGCCGCTGCTGCGGCCCACCGACTTGTCGACGCTGTCCGACCACCTGCCGGCGGGCACACCGCTGCTGATCTGCGATCCGGAGAAGGTCCGCACCCGCGCGGCCGACCTGATCAAGACCGGCCGCGAGTTCCTCGAGGCGTCGTGGTCGACGGCCGCGGTCGGCGGTGACGTGCCGATCGACATCGAGGCGCTCGGCGCGTCGGGCTTCGTCGAGCTGGACGACGCGCGATCGGGGGCCCGGGAGTGCGGGCACCCGTGGTGGACGCTTTCGCAGCTGTCCGACGAGTCGGCGCTCGAGCTCAACATCCGGCCGGCTCCCTCGGCGCGCGGACAGCAGTCCAACATCACCGAGGTTTTCGCGATGCTGCGCGCCCACGTCGCAACCGGTGGTTACGCCGCTGTCGTCACCCCGGGCACCGGCACCGCACACCGCGTCGTCGAGCAGCTGGCCGAATCCGATACTCCCGCAACGATGTTGGAGCCTGGCGCCACCCCGAAAGCGGGCGTCGTCGGCGTGCTCAAGGGACCGTTGCACGACGGTGTGGTGATCGCGGGGGCCAACCTCGTCGTGATCACCGAGACCGATCTGACCGGCAACCGGGCCACCGCCATCGAGGGCAAGCGGCTGGCCGCCAAGCGCCGCAACGTCGTCGACCCGCTGGCGCTGACGGCCGGCGACCTGGTGGTGCACGACCAGCACGGCATCGGCCGGTTCGTCGAGATGACCGAGCGCGTGGTCGGCGGCGCGCGCCGCGAGTACCTCGTGCTCGAATACGCGTCGAGCAAGAAGTCGGGGGCCGGCGGAAAAAACACAGACCGGCTCTACGTCCCGATGGACTCCCTGGACCAGCTGTCCCGCTATGTCGGCGGTGAATCGCCGACGCTGTCCCGCCTTGGCGGCAGTGACTGGGCCAACACGAAGACCAAGGCCCGCCGGGCGGTCCGCGAGATCGCCGCCGAGCTGGTGTCGCTGTACGCCAAACGGCAAACCTCACGGGGCCACCCGTTCGCCCCGGACACCCCGTGGCAGGCCGAGATGGAGGACGCGTTCGGCTTCACCGAGACCGTCGACCAGATGACCGCGATCACCGAGGTCAAGGCCGATATGGAAAAGCCGGTCCCGATGGACCGGGTGATCTGCGGCGATGTCGGCTACGGCAAGACCGAGATCGCGGTGCGCGCGGCGTTCAAGGCGGTGCAGGACGGTAAGCAGGTGGCGGTGCTGGTGCCGACGACGCTGCTGGCCGATCAGCACCTGCAGACCTTCTCCGAACGCATGGCCGGCTTCCCCGTCACCGTGAAGGGGCTATCCCGGTTCACCGACCCCGCCGAGTCGCGGGCGGTGCTGGACGGCATGAAAGACGGCTCGGTCGACATCGTCATCGGGACGCACCGGCTGCTGCAGACGGGCGTGACCTGGAAAGACCTCGGCCTGGTCGTCGTCGACGAGGAACAGAGGTTCGGCGTCGAGCACAAGGAGCACATCAAGTCGATGCGCACCCACGTCGACGTGCTGACCATGAGCGCCACCCCGATCCCGCGCACGCTGGAAATGAGCCTGGCCGGCATCCGGGAGATGTCCACGATCCTCACGCCGCCCGAGGAGCGCTACCCCGTACTGACCTACGTCGGCCCGCACGACGACAAGCAGATCGCGGCGGCGTTACGGCGCGAGATGCTGCGCGACGGGCAGGCCTTCTACATCCACAACCGGGTGCGGTCGATCGACCAGGCCGCCGCGCGGGTGCGCGCGCTGGTGCCGGAGGCCCGCGTCGCCGTCGCCCATGGGCAGATGCCCGAGGATCTGTTGGAGAGCACCGTCGAGGGCTTCTGGAACCGCGAGTTCGACATCCTGGTGTGCACGACGATCGTCGAGACCGGCCTGGACATCTCGAACGCCAACACATTGATCGTGGACCGCGCCGACACGTTCGGGCTCTCACAGCTGCATCAGCTGCGGGGCCGGGTCGGCCGCAGCCGCGAGCGTGGCTACGCCTATTTTCTGTATCCGCCTGAGGTGCCGTTGACCGAGACGGCCTATGACCGGCTCGCGACGATCGCGCACAACAACGAGCTGGGTGCCGGGATGGCGGTCGCGATGAAGGATCTGGAGATCCGCGGCGCGGGAAACGTGCTCGGCGTCGAGCAGTCCGGGCACGTCGCCGGTGTCGGCTTCGACCTCTATGTGCGGCTTGTCGGCGAGGCGGTCGAGGCGTACCGCGCAGCGGCGGACGGGAAAACCATTGCCGCCGTTGAGGAACCGAAGGACGTTCGGATCGACCTACCGGTCGACGCGCACCTGCCGCCGGACTACATCCCCAGCGACCGGCTGCGGCTGGAGGCCTATCGGCGGTTGGCGGCGGCCGCCGCCGACGCCGCGGTGGACGCCGTGGTCGAGGAGCTTGTCGACCGGTATGGCCCATTGCCGTCGGCCGCGCAACGTTTGGTTGCTGTGGCGCGGCTGCGATTGTTGTTCCGCGAATACGGGATTACCGAAATCAGCTCGATATCCGAGTCGACGCTGCGGCTATCGCCGCTGCAGTTGGTCGACTCTCAGCAACTACGTCTCAAGCGGTTGTATCCGGGCGCGCACTACCGGGCGACGACGTCGACAGTGCAAGTGCCGATCCCGCGTGCGGGTTCTGGCGTTGGGGCACCGCGCATTCGTGATCTTGAACTGGTTGCCATGGTGGCCGGTTTGGTGTTGGCCGTCGATGGAAAACCCCAGGAAGGTGTTGATATAACCAAATTCGGAGGTGCGTCGATGAGTGATAGGCGACAGGCGACATGACGGTCGTCCTGGTCGACCCTCGTCGCCCTTCGCTCGTTCCCGTCGAGGCGATTGACTTGCTGACCGGTGACGTTCAGTACACCGAGGAGATGCCCGTCAAGGTGCCGTGGTCGTTGCCTGCGGCGCGCCCGGCGTATGACGGGGACGACGCCCCGGTGTTGCTGTCGTCCGATTCAGACCATCCGGCAGTGAAGGCGCGACTGGCGGCCGGCGACAGGTTGATCGCGGCTCCCGACTCCGCGCCGGGGGAGCGGTTGGTCGACGCCGTGGCGATGATGGACAAGCTGCGCACCTCGGGGCCGTGGGAAAGCGAGCAAACACATGACTCGTTGCGGCGCTACCTGCTGGAAGAGACATACGAGGTGTTCGACGCGGTGCGCGGCGGCAACGCCGACGAGCTGCGTGAGGAGCTCGGAGACGTGTTGCTGCAGGTGCTGTTTCACGCGCGCATCGCCGAGGACGCACCGCAACACCCGTTCACCATCGACGACGTGGCGGATTCGCTGGTGCGCAAGCTCGGCAACCGGGTGCCTGCCGTGCTTGCCGGTGAGTCGATCTCGCTCGACGAGCAGCTCGCGCAGTGGGAGGAGCGCAAGGCCCTAGAAAAACGGGCGAAGTCGCACCTTTCAAGCGTGGACGACGTGCCGACGGGGCAGCCCGCATTGGCGTTGGCGCAAAAGGTTCTTGAGCGTGTTGCGGTGGCGCGGCTGCCTGCCGATCTGATCCCAGAGACCATCACGTCGGTGGCCGTGTCTGCGGATTCGGATGCCGAGAATGCTTTGCGTTCAGCGGTTCTGGAGTTCATGGACACCGTGCGCCGCGCCGAGCACGCGATCGCGGCGGGCCGCCGTGGCGAGGACGTGCCGGAGGAACTCGACGTGGCGACGCTCGGCGAGATCTCCGAGGAGGAGTGGCGGGCATACTGGCCGCCTATCGCCGAGGACGCGCCTGACGAGGCTCAGGCCGAGGACACCGAACCCGCGCCAGACCGCATTCCGGAGCCGACGCCGGCCGATGTTCCCGAGCCGCAACCAACGGAAGTGCCTGAGTCTGAGCCGGTCGAAGTGCCCGAGCGTGAGCCTGTGGACGCGCCGGAACCCGGCCCCGACGAATCCGACGAGAGCGCCGCGTCGGCTGAGAAGTTCACCGCCTAAGCGCCGAAACTGCATTCAGCAGGCGCTTTCTCGCACTTTTCCTGCGTGGTTACAGTCTCGGCGGCGAAGCTCAGCCGAACAGCGTCGAACCCCAGTAGGCCGACGAGTCACCCTCCCGCAGGCCCGGCGGGCACGCGAACACCGCCGTGCCGGTGTGGGTGATGTACTCGTTGAGCGCGTCCTTGCTCGACATCTGCGCCTGCACCGGAATGAAATTCGTGCTCGGGTTGCGCACGAACGCGATGAAGAACAGGCCGGCGTCGAGGTGTCCGAAACCATCGGACCCGTCGGTGAAGTTGTAGCCCCGGCGCAGCATCTTCACCCCGCCGACGTGTTCGGGCTTCACCAACCGCACGTGCGCGTCGACGTCGATCAGCGGGTTGCCGTCGGCGCCCTTGCTGTCGAAGTCGAGCTCATCGAACTCGCCGCGATAGCCATTGGGCGCGCCGGTGCCCTTCTGTCTGCCGATCACCCGCTCCTGCTCGAGAAGCGTTGTGCGGTCCCACGCTTCGATGCGCATCCGGATCCGACGCGTCACAAGATACGTGCCGCCGGTCAGCCAGTCGGGCCCATCGCCCTTGGCCACCCACACGTTCTTATCCAGGTCGCCGGTGTCCTCGGCCTTGAGGTTGTTGGTTCCGTCCTTGAACCCCATCAGGTTTCGCGGCGTGACCTGTTCCCGGGTGGTCGACGACGTCCGGCCGAAGCCCAGCTGCGAGTAGCGCACCGCGACGGTGCCGAAC
>JBKOYU010000892.1:0-1897 GCA_046725575.1 Actinomycetota bacterium
GCGCCTGATGACGATGGTCGGCAGCGTCACGCCCGAGATGATTGCCTCCGACGCGGCCGCGTTCTTCGACTTTCTGGCGTCGCGGCCCGAAGTCAAGGGCGATGCGTTCGGCGTCTGCGGGTACTGCATCGGTGGTCGGACGTCGGTGATCGTCGCCGGCCGGGTGCCTGACCGCGTGGCGGCCGTCGGATCGTTCCACGGCGGCGGCCTCGTCACCGACGACGCCACCAGCCCGCACCTACTCGCCGACCAGATGAAGGCGACGGTCTACGTCGCGGGGGCCGAGAATGACGCCTCGTTCACAACGGAACAGGCCGAGACACTCGACAAGGCGCTGACCGCGGCCGGCGTCACGCACACGGTCGAGTTCTATCCGGCCGCGCACGGATTCGCGGTGCCGGACAATCCGCCCTACGACGAGGACGCCTCCGAGCGGCACTGGATCGCGCTGCAGCAACTCTTCGAGTCCGCATTGCCCAATTGACGGTGCTCTCGCTGCGGGCGCTGAACCGGGCGACACTCGCCCGCCAGCTGCTCCTGCAGCGCTCGCCGATGAGCGCGCTGGACGCGATCGAGCACCTTGTCGGCATGCAGGCTCAGGCACCGTTCGCGCCGTACTACGGGTTGTGGAGCCGGCTCGACGGTTTCGCCGGTGAGGAGCTGTCCGGGCTGCTCACCGCGCCGTTCGACAACATCCTGCTCTCGCATGCCGACCGGACCCGCGTGATCTCCGACGAGCATCGCAAGAGGCTGTTCTCGGGCAAGAACGGAGTGTATCCCGGCACGGTGCTGGTCGACGGGTTCGTCGCGGGCACGTGGGAGCTGGTCGGTAAGGGTGAGGCGACCAGCCTTCAGGTACTGCCGTGTACCCGGCTCAAGCGGGCCGCGCAGGGCGAGGTTGTGTCGGAAGCAAATCGCTTGCTGGCGTGCGCCTTTGGAGTGGCAGAGCCTCACGTGGCGATTACGGCGTAGGTTCATCGCGATCTCGGTGGCTGAACCGGGCTATCGCCCGAACGATGCCCCGCCCCGCATAGATACCCGCCACGATCGACAACACGACCATCACGATGAACATCAGCAGCCAGTTGCTCCGGCTGTGGCTGACGTTCCACCAGACGATCGTGAACAGCACCGCGCAGATGAACACGACGATGTCACGCCAGTTTCCGGTGTATGACAAGGCCGCCTGTCGTATCGCACGACTGCGCTCGGCGGAGCTGACCAGGTCGTCGATGCGCTGATCGATGCTGGCCTTGAGCCGGGCCTTCAGCTCGGGCTGGTCATCGGGAATCCGCTCGAGCAGGTCCATGTCCTTGGCGATCAAGCCCCGAATGTCCGGCGCCTTGAGATTTCCCGCGGTCATACCGAGCAGTGCTCCGCCGGCGATCGGCGCTGCGCCCAAAGCGAGTTCAGCGATACCTGGCATGTTTCCTCCGTCATTCCACGAACGTGGTAATAGACCGTATCGAAGAAGTGCTCAATCGAACGTGCCTTGCGACGGGTTGCTCGGGCCCCAAACCAAGAGCAATCCCATTCCACATTCGTCACCCCCAACTAGCTGTCGCTAGCCCGCACTCATTCCATCAAACCAGCAGCCACCGTCGCGCCCAGATTCCAACACGCTTCGAGATCGCCCTTGCTCGGCTTGCCCGACACCAGAACGTACTCAGCGGCTTTCACCCACCCCAGCCCGGTCGTGATTGCGGTGACGCCCTTCTCGGCTCCCTCGGTGCCTTCGTTACCGTGGAGGTACAGGCCGAACGGTCGGCCGCGAGTCGTGTCCAGGCATGGGTAGTAACAGACGTCGAATGCGTGCTTGAGTGCGCCACTCATGTAACCGAGGTTGGCCGGGCTGCCAAGGAGGTAGCCGTCGGCCTCGAGCACGTCAGTCGGTGAG
>JBKOYU010000432.1:0-1682 GCA_046725575.1 Actinomycetota bacterium
CGTGTCGCGCGAGCTCTGTCGGTAGACCATCGTCTCGATGAAGCGCTATACCGCGATGCTGTAAGCCTTTTCGGGCCCGATGGGTTGATGGACCTCATCGTGCTCGTCGGGATCTACCAGACTGTGTGCGCAATCCTGCACGGGTTCGCGATACCGGCACCACGCTGAGCGGTCGACACAGCCCTATGACGAAGCACCTCAGGTTAGGCACGAAATGAACAGTCGCATGTCCAAAATTCGGGTGGGCGTGATGGATTCGGCGCTTGCGGCCCGGCCCACCGTCGATTCGCTCACTCGGGCTAACTACATGAGCGCTGTCGCCAATCGCGTCGATTCCTTCTGGGTTCCCGACCACCTCAATGCGCTTTTCCCGCGGTCGATTTGGACACCGAAGTACTCCGGCGCCGCGCGGTTCGCACCAAGGGCGGACGCAAGCATGGAGCCGTGGACCATGTTGGGACATTTGTCCGCCCGCAACCGGCTAGGCCGACTGCGCCTCGGCGTCAGTGTGACCGACACCGGCCGACGCAACCCAGCGGTGACCGCGCAGGCCGCCGCGACGCTGCATCTACTGAGTCGTGGCCGGGCGATTCTGGGAATCGGTACCGGCGAGCGCGAGGGCAATGAGCCGTATGGGGTGGACTGGTCGAAGCCAGTCGCACGATTTGAAGAGGCTCTGGCCACAATCCGGGCGCTCTGGAACTCGGGCGGCGAGCTCGTCAACCGCGAGTCACCGTTCTTTCCGCTGCGTAATGCGGTGTTCGATCTACCACCGTATCGCGGCAAATGGCCCGAGATCTGGATCGCTGCTCATGGCCCGCGCATGTTGCGTGCTACCGGGCGCTACGCGGATGCCTGGTTCCCGGCCTTCCCCCACCGGCCTGAGGACTACGCGCAACGCCTGGAACTCGTCCGTGCTGCAGCCTCCGACGCCGGGCGCGATCCGATGGCGATCCTGCCCGCCGTGGAGTTCTTGGTCGTCACGGGTGCTAGCCGGGATGCCGTCGACGAGGCGCTTAATTCTGAAGTTCTGAAGGCTCTTTCGCTTACCGCATCTGACGAGGTGTTCGCCCGCCATGGCGCGCGCCATCCTTTGGGAGAGGGATTCTCCGGTTCGCAGGATCTCGTGCCGCACGCCATGGACGAGCAGACGGCGTTGTCCTACACGGCCCAAGTACCGCCACCAGTCTCGCGGGAAGTGTTCTTGAGCGGCACTCCCGACGAAGTCATCGATCAGGCAGCGCAGTGGCGCGATCGGGGGGCCCGCTATGTGGTGGTCGCAGACGTGAGCTCACTTCAGCGCAGTCTGCGCAAAGGGCTCTCGGCGGCGATACCGTTCGCCCGAATTCTGCGAGGACTCAAGAAACTGTAAGGCCGGAGTCCACAGTCCGCCTAGCGTCAGCGGGGTGGCCGATACTGGGATCGATGCACCAGCCGGGGTAATAGCCGCTGAGCGTTTTCGGTCGTCAATGCCTGCCAGGTGGCGTCCTTGCTTGGCCCTGGCACGTGTGCAAACGCGGCTGTATGGCGTTCTGCGATCTCCGCTGGTGTCCATGGGTAGTCGCTGCCGTACAGAAGCTGGCCGGTGTCGACATGGTTCAGTAACGCGGCGATTTGACGCGGGAAGGGACTACCCGCGGTGTCGTAATAGAGCCGGCGCAGCGCAGTGATCGCATCCGTTG
>JBKOYU010000345.1:0-3934 GCA_046725575.1 Actinomycetota bacterium
GCCATTCGGTTTGGGCGCGGGCTGTCCCATCCGATAGCCTTAGCTGCTCCAACTGGTCCGAGTGGCGGAATGGCAGACGCGCTAGCTTGAGGTGCTAGTGCCCTATTAACGGGCGTGGGGGTTCAAGTCCCCCCTCGGACACCAAGCCTTCAGGCCTCGTTGGGCATATTGGTCCAGCCCTTGCGGTCGGCACGGGCATACCAGCCGGAGGCGGCCAGCGTGCCGCCGTCCACCGGGATCGTCTGCCCAGTGATGAACCGCGCGTCGTCGGATGCCAGGAATTCCACCACGGCCGCGTAGTCGTCGGGCTGACCGAACCGGCCCACCGGGATCCAGGTCCTGATCAAGTCGGGGTCGCGGCCCCGCAGCATCAGCTCCGCGGGCGTCTGCGGCGTGTCGGCGAGGTCGGGGGCGATCGCGTTGACGCGGATGCCGTGCTGCGCCACGTCGACGGCGAGGCTGCGGGTGAATGCCACCACGCCCGCGTTGAAGGCCGCGTATGGGGCGGCGTAGGGAATGCCCCGGAACGCCTCCACGGTCGCGTTGTTGACGATCGCCCCGCGCCCACGACTCACCATGGCGGGCAATACGGCGTGGCACATGCGCAGCACGTGGAGCAGGTTGAGTTCGTAGAGCGTCTGCCACTGTTCCTCGGTGCTGTGCAGGAAGTCCCTCGCCGCAGGCCGGAAATCGCCGACGTTGTTCACCAGGATGTCGACGCGCGAATCATCAACCGCCAGCGCGGTTTCCGTCACTGCGGCCACCACGTCGCGGTCGCGGATGTCGCCGACGACGATCGTGCAGCGCCCGCCGGCCGCGATGATCTGGTCATGGGTGGCCTCGGCCGCGTCGGAATTGATGTCGGCGAGCACCACGTGTGCGCCGGCCGCCGCCAGCCGCCTGCTGATGCCACCGCCGATGCCCAGCGCGCCGCCGGTGACCACGGCGACCTGTCCTGCGAACCGCATCGAAACAGCGTATTGGGAACCCTGCTAGCTGGGGGGCAATCACATTGTTCACATCGGCACCAAGTCTGAAGTACATGTGCTTCCCGCAAATCGTGATATCACATGCGGCATCACGTTTCAGACCGACATTGTGGTCGTCAGGCGGTGACCAGAGTGAGTTGTGTGACCAGATTTCAGTACACGTCGCGGACGTAGCGCTTCTCGGCGACCAACTCACGCTTGTAGTCGTGGGCCTTCTCGGACGACATGCCGCCGTGCTTCTCGATGATGGCAATCAGCGCGGTGTCGACGTCCTTCGCCATCCGGGTCGCATCCCCGCACACGTAGAAATGCCCGCCCTCGTCGAGCCACCGCCACACGTCGGCGCCGTAGTCGAGCATCTTGTGCTGGACGTATACCCGGTCGGCCTGGTCGCGGGAGAACGCCAGATCCAGCCGGTTGAGGAAACCGTCGCGGACCATGTCCTCCAAATCGTCGCGGTAGTAGAAGTTTTCGCTGCGATGCTGGTCGCCGAAGAACAGCCAGTTGCTGCCGGTGTGGCCGAGCGCGCGCCGTTCCTGCAGAAAGCCACGGAACGGCGCGATGCCGGTGCCGGGGCCGACCATGATCATCGGTGTCGCACCGTCGTCGGGCGGGCGGAAATGCGGTGAGCGCTGCACGAATACCGGCGCCGCGGCTGCCCGATCGGCCAGGAACGTCGAGCACACCCCGCCGCGCGGGCCGCCATCGGCGCCGCGGTAGCGCACCACCGACACCGTCAGCTGCACCTCGTGCGGGCTGACCAGCGGGCTCGACGAGATCGAGTAGTTGCGCGGCGTCAGCCGCACCAACACCTCCTGCCACTGCTCGGGCTCCGCGCGGACGGCGAACTCCTGGACGATGTCGAGCCCGTTGCGGTTCACCAGCCACTTATCGAGCTTGTCCCTTGGCGCGGTCAGGGCCTTGGCGGCCGCCTTGTCTCGACAGGATTCGGCGACGAAGCGCAGCAGGTTCGGCGTCACCCGGCAGATGTCATAGGACACGATGAGCGCGTCACGCAGGCTCTGCTCATTGCCGTCCACCTCGACCGAGGTGTCGCCACGCAACCCGGTGGCCGCCAGCCACGCGTCGACCGTCGCAGGATTGTTGGTGGCGTACACCCCTAACGAGTCGCCGACCGCATAGCTGACCTCGTATTCGGAGATGTCAAACCCGAACTGGCGCACTTCTTTTCGGGATGTCTGCGCAGTGAGCACAACATTGCGGGACAGCGGCGCCAGGAGTGGCTTGGCGCGGGTGAACGGCTCGGTCACCTTGGTGGGCCGGGCAATGATCGAGACACCGCCCCCGAGGCCGTTGGTCGTCGGCGGCTCGTCCGGCGCGGCGACGAGAGCGGTGACCTGGTCGGCCCACTGGTCCATCGGCTCGTCGTCGTAGGCCTCGCACTCGATGCGTTCCAGCATCCGTGTCGCACCCAGCGCCGCGAGCCTGCCGTCGATCGCCTTGGCGTGGCCGCAGAAGTTGTCGTACGACCGGTCGCCGATGCCCAGCACCGCGTACCGGACCCCTTCCAACGCAGGCACGTCGGCCGAATGAAGGCGATCCCAGAACCCGGCGCCGTTGTCCGGCGGTCCGCCGTCGCCGAACGTGCTGGTGATCACCAGCACTTCGCGGGCAGCGGCGAGCTCCCCCAGCGGCATCTCGTCCATATT
Source organism: Actinomycetota bacterium (assembly GCA_046725575.1). Taxonomy (GTDB): domain Bacteria; phylum Actinomycetota; class Actinomycetes; order Mycobacteriales; family Mycobacteriaceae; genus Mycobacterium. The sequence goes on from JBKOYU010000345.1 coordinate 2,660, forward strand.
CACCAGTTGGGAGCCGCCGAGCCGGCCTGCCAGCCGCGCCGCGAACTCCTCGGCGGTGCCGGTCTGCGACGCCCACAACACCAGCGGCCCGTCCTTGGCCGGCTGCTCGGCCGGAGCCGCCGTGATGCGCGAATACCGACCGGCCAGCAGGCCGTCGATCCACAGGCGAGCACCCGTCGTCACGGGCGCTGACGCGGGTAGCACCGGGACACCGCTGACGCCCTCCGCGAGCCCGCTGAAAAATGCTGCGAGGTAGATCTTTTCGTTGTCGGTGAGAGTCGGCTTGCGCTGGCCGAAGTCGAGTTCGTCGACGACGGGATCCATCGACTTCACCGGCCGCAGGCTCACCGCGCACACCTTGAACTCCGGTTGCAGCGAGTCGGGGTCGACGGCGTCGTTGGTCAGCGCGTTGATCGTGAGGTACTCGCCGTGCTCGTCGTTCCAGTGAAATGGCACGAAGCAGTTGCCCGGCCGCACCCGGTCGGTGACAACGGCGGGAAGGACCGCCCTGCCCCGCCGCGACGTCAGCTCGACGGGTTGGCCGGCGACGATGTCGAGCGCGACGGCGTCGTTGGGGTGGATCTCGACGAACGGCCCGCTGTTCAGCTTGTTCAGCTTGTCGACCTTGCCGGTCTTGGTCATCGTGTGCCATTGGTGTTGCAGCCGACCGGTGTTGAGCACCAACGGGAAGTCGTCGTCGGGCAGTTCATGCGCATCCATGTGGGGCCGGGCGTGAAACATCGCGCGCCGCGACGGGGTTGGAAATGCCAGCCGCGGCACATGGCCGTTCTCGTCGACGAACAGCTCTTGGCTGACACCGTCGTTGAGGTAGCGGATCGGGTGCCGGTCGTGGTCATCCGGCGGGCAGGGCCACTGCAGCGGCGTCTGCCGCAGCCGCTCGTAGCTGGCGCCGCGTAGGTCGTAGCCGGTCTTCGGGTTCCAGAACCGGCGTATCTCGTCGAAGATCTCCTCGCTTGACTGGTAGTCGAAGTGCTCCCCGAAGCCCATGTTCGCGGCCACCTGGCAGATCAGCTGCCAATCGGGTCGCGCCTGACCGGCCGGCGGGATGGACTGTTGCATCAGTGTCAGGTTGCGCTCGGAATTGACCATCACGGCGTCGGATTCGGCCCACAGCGTGGCAGGCAACACGATGTCCGCGTAGTGGTTGGTCGCGGTGGTGGCGTAGGCGTCCTGCGTGATGACGAGCTGCGCCTTCTCGAGCCCGGTGATGACGGTCTTCCGATTGGCAACGGTGGCAACGGGATTGGTGCAGAT
>JBKOYU010000091.1:0-9624 GCA_046725575.1 Actinomycetota bacterium
CCATTACGTTGTGCGGCAGTGTGATTGGTCGCGGCGCAAACGTGGTATCGAAACTGGGGCGATCCTGCAGCCGGGCTCTGTTGAGCTGGCCAGACATCAGCTTGCGATGTTTAGGTCGGACGAGGACCCTCCGGTGGGGTCTGGCGCAGCCCGCTGGTGTTGCGGCAGTCCGGTCCGGTAACAGCCCGAGACGCGTGCGTGGCGACGATGTGTCAACGATCACGTCGTGGCCGTTTCATAAACGGATCGGTTACCGTACAGATTGTATTTCGTATGGTGTATTCTGTATTGTGGTAGTGTTCTTCCATGGACGCGTGCATCGGAGTGAGCTCGATCACACGTACCATGATGTGGACGGATACTTCCGCTTTCTGGAAGTAGTCTGGGCCGGCGAACAGAGAAGGTCGCGATGGCAACGTCACCCAAACAAGGCGGGGGCGCGCAAGCGGTCGACCGCGCGTTCGAGATCTTGGAGATCATCGAAGCTGCCGGGGGATCGCTTGCGTTGACCGAGGTGGCCGAGATCACGGGGCTCACGCTGCCGACGATTCACCGGCTGATCCGCGCGCTCGCCGCCCGCGGGTACATCCGGCAGCTTCCGTCCCGCAAGTACGCTCTGGGGCCGACACTGATCAGGCTGGGGGAGAGCGCCACCCAACTCATCGGCACTTGGTCACGGCCGCACCTCGCCGACGTCGTGCAAGCAACCGGTGAGACAGCTAACATGGCCGTGCTGGACGGGACGATGGCTGTCTACGTCGCTCAAGTACCGTCCGCCCACGCCATGCGAATATTCACCGAAGTCGGCCGCCGTGTCTACCTACACAGCACCGGAGTCGGCAAGGCGCTGCTCGCCCAACTCCCCGACACCCAAGTCCGCAGCATCGTTTCGAAAACCGGGATGCCCCGGCAGACACCGCACACGCTCGTCGATCCCGACGATCTGATCACCGACCTAAACGTCATTCGGCAACGCGGCTACGCCATCGATGAAGCCGAACAGGAAATCGGTGTGCGCTGCTTCGCAGTGCCAGTCCCACAGGCCCCGACGCCAACCGCGATCTCAGTATCAGGACCAGCCGCCCGCGTGACCCTGGAATCCGCCGATCGGATGGTGCCGCTGCTGAAGCGTGTTGCTAAGGAGTTGGGCACCGAGTTCGACACCCGCGCCGCGATCTAACCAACGACCGCTATTACGTTCGCGATCGGCTCCGCCGCCTAGCGCAGCCGATCACCGCCAACCCAGACTCCCCGCACGTCGGACGGCGCGGCGAGCGCAAACACCTTGGCCAGGGCGTCATCGGGATCGGCCGCGTGGTCGAGCACTACGTCCAGGGTGCTGCCGGGTTCCGGGCCGACCCAGACCGCGTCGAACTGTTTGCCCACCGACAGGTCACCGACCTCGTCGTCCATCTCCAGCACGGCGGCGCCGGCCGCGGTCGCCAGGTACAGCATGTGGGCCGCGGTCAGCGGCAGCCCGTCCGCTCCGAGCAGGGCCTGCATGAAGTAGGACTGCAGGCCCTCGCGCAGCAGCGAGAAGCTGGTGCCGGCGCCCACGTCGGTGCCCAGTGCCACCCGCACCCCGTGCTCGACGTGCCGGCGCATCGGGAACAGCCCGCTGCCCAGCGCACTGTTCGACGACGGGCAGTGTGCCACGCTCGCGCCGGCCGCGGCCAGCTGGTCCAGCTCGCCATCGCTCGGGTGCACGTTGTGCGCCAGCACGCTGCGCCGCCCGAGCAGCCGATAGCGGCCGTAGCTGTCCACGTAGGAGTCGCAGTCGGGGAACAGCCCGCGCACGGTGTCGATCTCCGCGGTGTTCTCGTTCACGTGGGAGGTGAACAGCGCGCCGTCGACGTCCCGCAGTAGGGCCGCGCACGACTCCAACATCGCGACACTGGTCGAGAGCGAGAACCGGGGGGTCACGGCGTACCGCAGCCGGTCCTTACGATGCCAACGGCTGGCCAGCGCCAAGCCGTCCTCGAGCGCCTGGCCCGGGGTGGTCAGCAGCTCCGGGCGAAGCAGCCGGTCGCTGACCACCAACCCGGTGCTCACCCGCACACCGCTGGCCGCTGCACTCTCAAACAGGCAGTCCACCGCGGGGGCGAAGTGTGCTCCGAAGACGAGCGCTGTCGTGGTGCCCGCGCGGATCAGGCCGTCAACGAACTCGGCGGCCACCGCGCGCGCATAGTCGGCGTCGGCCATCCGGGCCTCCTCCGGCAGCGCGCAGCGGTCCAGCCAATCCAGTAGCGGCATGCCCAGCCCACCGATCACCCGCACCTGGGGGAAGTGGACGTGGGTGTCGACCAAACCGGGCAGCACTACGCCGCCGGTCAGGTCGACCACCTCGGCATCCGGGTGCGCCGCGCGGACCCGGCTGAACGGACCTCGGTCGGTGATCACGCCGTCGGTCACCGCGATGCCGGCGTCGGTCTCGGCGCGCAGCGTCCCGCCGATGAATGGCGATTCGGGGGTGTCGAGCACCGTCCCGCGATAGATCGTCATCGCGTCGCCTCCGCCGCGTCGGCGTCGGCCTCGGTGTGTGAAGGACGCTCCCGTTGGAACCGCACCAGCAGGTCGGCGGCCACGCTCACGGCGATGGTCGCCGGCTCCTTACCGGTGATCTCCGGCAGCCCGATCGGGGTGATGATGCGGGCCAGCGCCGCCTCGTTGTGCCCCTCCTCGGCCAGCCGCTTGGCGAACCGGCGCCACTTCGCCGAGGACCCGATCAGGCCGATCGAGCCCAGGTGTCCGCAGCGCAGCGCGGCGTCGCAGAGCGCGGCATCCTCGGCGTGGTCGTGGGTCATGAGCAGCACGTGGCACCCGGCCGGCAGCTCGCCGAGGACCAGCTCCGGCACCACCGCATGGTGGGTGTGCACCCGGGCCTCGGCGTCGGCGGTGAGCGTGGCGAGCCGCTCCGGCTCGACGTGCCGCGCGCGGGAGTCGACCAGGTGCAGTTCAATATCGTGCCGGGCCAGGATCCGGGCCAGCTCGCAGCCGACATGGCCCATCCCGAAGATCGCGACTGCGGGCGCCGCGGGCAGCGGATCGAACAGCACGGTCACCTCGCCGCCGCAGCATTGGACGCCGTGTTGCGCCCGCGCCTGTTCGGTGAGGCCCCAGGTCCGGGTCTCGGGCTCCCGGGCGCGGGCGGCCAGCATCTCGCGCGCCGCGAGCAGCGCCGACTGCTCGAGGTTGCCACCCCCGATGCTGCCCCAGCAGCCGACCGCAGAGACGACCATCTTCGCCCCGGCCTCCCGGGGCGCGTGTCCACGCACGGCCATCACGGTCACCAGCACCCCGGGCACCCGCTGCTCGCGCAGCCGCGCCATCGCGCTCATCCAATGCATTTCTAGGCGCCGCTTCCCGCGATCTGGGCGGCGGGCGCCTCGGTGGGGCGCATGGGGGCGTCCGCGGAGCGAGCCTGCTGGACGGCCCAGAAGACCCGCTCTGGGGTGGACGGGCAGCCGAGGTCGACGCAGTGGCCGGTCGGGCCGAACGCGGCGACCGCCTCGCGTAGCGCCTCCCGCACGCTGAAAGCCAGCATCAGCGGCGGTTCGCCGACCGCCTTCGACCCGTACACCGCGCCGTCCTCGTGCGCCTTCTCCAGCAGAGTCACGTTGAACACCTCGGGCATCTCCGAGAAGCTGGGCAGCTTGTAGGTGCTGGCCGCTTGGGTGGCCAGCCGGCCGCGGGACGGCCCGTCGCCGGTGTCCCAGCGCAGGTCCTCGAGGGTCAGCCAGCCGGCGCCCTGCACGAATCCGCCCTCCACCTGGCCCAGGTCGACCAGTGGGGACAGGCTGTCGCCCACGTCGTGCACGATGTCCACCCGTCGCAGCCGATAGGCACCGGTGAACCCGTCCACCTCCACCTCGCTGGCCGCGGCCCCGTAGGCGAAGTACTTGAACGGCGAGCCCTTCATCCGCTTGGGGTCCCAGTGCAGCCCCGCGGTGCGGTAGAAGCCGGCCGCCCACAGCTGCACCCGCTGGTGGTAGGCGAGGTTCACCAGCTCGGCGAAATCCAGCTCGCGGTCGGCCCCCAGCCCGGTCACCTTGCCGTCGACGAACCGGACGTCGGCCGGGTGCACCCCGAGCTCTTCGGCGGCCACCTCGGCCAGCCGGGTTTTGATCTGCTCGCAGGCGTTCTTCACCGCGCCCCCGTTGAGGTCTGCGCCCGAGCTGGCTGCGGTGGCCGAGGTGTTGGGCACCTTGTCGGTACGGGTCGGCGCCAGCCGCACAATCGACAGCGGCACCCCGAGCGCGGTCGCCGCGACCTGCAGCATCTTGGTGTGCAGGCCCTGGCCCATCTCAGTGCCGCCGTGGTTGATCAAGACCGAGCCGTCCTTGTACACGTGCACCAACGCGCCGGCTTGGTTGAACGCGGTCAGGTTGAACGAGATGCCGAACTTGACCGGGGTGATGGCCAGACCCCGCTTGGTGTGTTCGTGAGTGGCGTTGAACGCCTCGATCTCGACCAGTCGACGATCCACGTCGCCGGTCGCCAGCACCTGGTTCCAGGCCCGCTCGAGGCGCTCGGGGTGGCGCACCTCCTGGCCGTACGGGGTGGTCTGCCCCGCCGTGTAGAAGTTGCGTCGGCGCAGCTCGCGGGCGCTGAAACCAAGTGCGGGCGCGCACCGGCCGAGGATGTTCTCGATCACGATCATGCCCTGCGGCCCGCCGAACCCGCGGAAAGCGGTCTGCGAGGTCTTGTTGGTCTTGGAGATCCGCCCGTGCACCTCGACGTTCGGGATCCAGTACGCGTTGTCGATGTGGCAGAGGGCGCGGCCCTGCACCGGTTCGGACAAGTCCAGGCTCCAACCGCCGTCCGCGGTCAGCGTCGCGGTCAAGGCCTGGATCGTGCCGTCGTCGGCGAAGCCGGCCTTCCACGACGCGTGGAAGCCGTGCCGCTTGCCGGAGATCGTGATGTCCTGGGTTCGGTTGAACCGGACCCGCACCGGGCGTCCGGTGACGATGGTGCCCAGCGCCGCGATGGCCGCATACCCGTGCGGCTGCATCTCTTTGCCGCCGAAGCCGCCGCCCATGCGCAGGCACTGCACGGTGACCTCGTGGTACGGCTTGCCCAGCACGTGCGAGACGATGTCCTGCGTCTCGGTCGGGTGCTGCGTCGAGGACTGGACGAAGATCTGCCCGTTCTCGTCGATGCTGGCCAGCGCCGCGTTGGTCTCCAGGTAGAAGTGCTCCTGCCCGGCGAATTCGAATTCGCCTTCGAAGACGTGCGCGCAGCCCGGGAAGGCCGCCTCCGGGTCGCCGCGGCGCAGCACGGGCCGAGAACCCTGGTAGCTCTCCGCCGCGATGGCCTCCTTGATCGTGATCAACGACGGCAGCGGGTCGTATTCGATGGCGACCTTGGTGGCCCCGATCCGGGCCGCCTCCAGGGTCTCGGCGAGCACCCAGCACACCGGGTGCCCGTAGTACATGACCTCGCTGGGGAACAGTGGCTCGTCGTGCTTGACCCCGGCGTCGTTCACCCCGGGCACGTCGTCCGCGGTGAGCACATGCACCACCCCGGGCACGGCCAGCGCCGGTGCGGGGTCAAGCGCGCGCACCTGGGCGTGCGCGTGTGGGGCCTGCACCGGGTAGGCGTGCAGCACGCCCGGGTAGCGGCTGAGCAGGTCGTCGGTGAATAGCGCCAGGCCGGTGACGTGCAGGTGTGCGCTCTCGTGTGGCATCTCGACGCCGACCACCGCGCGCGGCGGGCGGGTGCTGAGTTCACTCATGACGTGATCCCCTCTGGTATTCCGGACTCGGCATGGAACTTGAGCAGCGACTGCTCGAGCATCGCCGCGCGGAAGGCGGCGCTGGCCCGGTGGTCGTCGATCGGGGTGCCCTCGCGGCCGAGCACGGCGGCGGCCTCCTGTACGGTGTCGGCTGTCCATGGACGGCCGCGCAGCGCGTCCTCGGTGGCGGTGGCCCGAAGCGGGGTGGCCGCCACCCCGCCGAGGCCGATGGCAACCCGCTCGACGGCACCCCCGGCGATCTCCAGGGCGAACGCGATGGCCACGCTGGAGATGTCGTCGAACCGCCGCTTGGCGATCTTGTGGAAGGCGACCGTCGGGGCCAGCGGCAGCGGGATGCGCACCGCCCGGATCAGCTCGGCCGGCTGCTTCACGGTCTGCCGGTAGCCAGTGAAGTAGTCGGCCAGTGCGACCTCGCGTTCGCCGCCCGGCCCGGCCAGCACGATCGTCGCCTCCAGGGCCAGCAGCGCGGGCGGGGCATCCCCGATGGGGGAGGCGGTGCCCAGGTTGCCGCCCAGAGTGGCGCCGTTGCGGATCAGCCGGGACGCGAACTGCGGCCAGAACTGGTCCAGCAGCGGGATCCGCCCGTCCAGCAGCCGTTCGGCCTCGGACAGGGTGAGCGCGGCGCCGATCTCGATCCGGTCCCTGCCAATATCGAACGTGCGCAGCTCGGGCAGCTGGTCCACGGCCACCACGAACGGCGCCCGGACGCCGCGCAGGTTGACCTCGACGCCCCAGTCGGTGCACCCGGCGATCACGGTGGCGTCCGGCCGCTCGGCCAGCAGCGCGACCGCCGCGGCGAGGTCGGCGGGCCGGACGAACTCGGTGTGGCCGACCCGCACCCGGGTGGCCGGCGCGGCAGGCGCGGGCGCAGCGCAGCGCCGGGCCAACATGTCGTCCGCGGGCGGGGCGTCCAGGGCGTAGGCGGCGTCGCGGATCGGGCGGTAGCCGGTGCAGCGGCACAGGTTCCCGCTCAGCGCGTGCAGGTCGAAGCCGTTGGGTCCGTGCTCACGGTCGGACGCCTGCTTGCCGTTGCCGGAGGGATCCGCGGGGGTTCGGTCCGGCCGGTAGTACTCGGCGGCCATCGAGCAGATGAAGCCGGGCGTGCAGTAGCCGCACTGGGAGCCGCCGCGGCACGCCATCTCCTGCTGCACCGGATGCAGCGCGCCCGGCGCGCCGAGGCCCTCGGCGGTGACCAGCTCCTGGCCGTCCAGTGAGAGCACGGGCACCAGGCACGCGTTCAGTGCGGTCCAGAGGGTGCGACCCTCGCCGTCGGGCCGCGCCACCATGATCGAGCAGGCGCCGCACTCGCCTTCGGCGCAGCCCTCCTTGGCGCCGGTCAACCCTTGGTCTCGAAGCCAGTCGAGCGCGGTGACGTGCGGCTCGATATCGACGACCGGGCGCTGTTTGCCGTTGACCATAACCCTGGGTGTCGTCATGACGCGGTTCCTTCCTTGCAGGTCACGGTACTCGCGCGAGCCAGCAGCGTGCGGTGCGCGCGGACCGCGGATTGGGTTAGTTCGTGCTCGTCGACGGTGACCACGTGGTCCTGCTCGACCACGGGTCGGCCGCCGACCATCAGCAGTTCCAGCGGTGGGGCAGAGCCCAGTACCAGGGCGGCGACCGGGTCGGCGACATCGGCGTGCGCCAGGCCGTCGAGCCGCCAGACCGCGATGTCGGCCTGCTTGCCCGGCTCCAGGGAGCCGATCTGGTCGTCCCAGCCGAGTAGCCGGGCCCCGCCGATCGTGCCCAGCTCCAGCGCGTCGCGCACCGCCAGCGCCTGCGGGCCGCCGCGGGCGCGGGCAAACAGCAGGGCGTGCCGGGCCTCCTCGATCAGCGAGCAGGCCTCGTTGCTGGCCGCGCCGTCCACGCCGAGGCCGACCGGAACACCGGCCGCGCGCAGGTCGGCGGTGCGCGCAATACCCGCGCCGAGCCGGGCGTTGGATGACGGGCAGTGCGCGACGCCGGTGCCTGCGGCGGCCAGTTTCTTGATGGCCGGGTCGTCGAAGTGGATGCCGTGGGCCAGCCAGACGTCGTCGCCCAGCCAGCCCAGCGCCTCGAGGTACTCCACCGGGGTGCGGCCGAACCGGTCCCGGCAGAACTCCTCCTCGTCCAGGGTCTCCGCCAGGTGGGTGTGCAGTCGCACGCCCTTGGCCCGCGCCAGTGCGGCAGCCTGCCGCAGCAGGTCCCCGGTCACCGAGAACGGCGAACAGGGCGCCAGCCCGATGCGCAGCATCGAGTCCGGTCCCGGGTCGTGGTAGGTGTCGATCGCTGCGGCACTCGCGGCCAGGATGGTGTCGATGTCCTCGACCACGTGGTCCGGCGGCAGCCCTCCGTCGCGCCGGCCGAGGTCCATCGACCCGCGGGTGGGCATGAAGCGCAGGCCGACCCGGCGGGCCGCGGCGATCTCGGCGCCGAGCACGTCCCCGCCATCGACCGGGAAGACGTAGTGGTGGTCGGTGGAGGTGGTGCAGCCGGTCCGGGCCAGCCAGGCCAGCCCGGCCGCGGCGGCGGCGCCGACGATGTCCTCGTCGATGCCGCCCCACACCGGGTACAGCGTGGTCAGCCAGCCGAACAGGCCCTCGTCGACGGCCAGCCCCCGGGTCACCCACTGGTAGAGGTGGTGATGCGTGTTCACCAGCCCCGGGGTGACCAGGCAGCCGGTGACGTCGGTGCGCGGACCGTCCAGCCCCGCCGGCGCCCGGCCGGCGCCGACCGCGGCGATCCGGCCGCTCTCGACCACCACGTGCCCGATCACGTGCTCGGTGCGCGCGCCGTCCATGGTCACCACGGCGGCGCCGTCAAGGATTGTGCGCTCAGGTGCCACGGTAGGTCCCATAGCCGAATGGGTTGAGCAGCACCGGAACGTGATAGTGCTGATCCGGATCGGCGATCGTGAACACCACGACCACCTCCGGATAGAAGCACTCACGCCCGGCGTCGGCGAAGTAGCTGCCGGTGTTGAAGCGCAGCGTGTAGTCGCCTGCCCCGAGCCGGTCCGGCCCGATCGAGCCGATCCGGCCGTCCGCGTCGGTGACCCCCTCGCCGATCCGCACGCCACCCTGCTCCAGGACCACCGCGACGCCCTTGGCCGCCCGACCCACGCTGGTGTCGAGCACATGCGTGCTCAGGGTTCCCACTTACACCACATCCTTCAATCGGAGCAGGGCGATCTCGCGCAGCGCAGCGACGGTCTCGGCCCGCTCAGTCTCGTCGTCGTTACCCAGCCGGCGGCGAAGTTCGGCCAGGATCTCGCTCGAGCTGCGGCAGGCGGCCCGGATCAGGAAGACCCGGCCGAACCGCTGCTCGTACTCCCGGTTGCCCTCGGCCAGCGCGGCCATCACCGCCGCGTCGTTGTGATCCACCTGCGCCTGCTCCCGGGCGGAGAACTCGGCGTCATGCCCGGCGCCGGCCCGCTCCCCGATCCGGGGATGGCCGTCCAGCGCGGCGGAAAGCTCGGCGTCGGACAGCTGGGCCGCCGACGCCTCGGCCTGGGCGGCCAGCGCGGCGTAGTTTGCGTACCGCCTCCCGCCGGCCACCTCCGCGGCCCAGCGGGGCACGTTCAGGCAGGTCAGCAGCCGCCGCGTCACCTCTGCCTCCGGGAGCGCGTTGAATGCGTCGACGGAGACGCCGCCGCTGCCGGTCATGTTGTTGCCTCCCTAAGTGTCAAGATGCCGAGTGCGGGCGGAATGGATCGGGTTCGCCTCGGCCACCAGCTGGTCGAACCGGTGCGTGGCGATCTTCGCGATCTCGATCAACGCGGCCGCGTGTTCCTGGGTCGGCGAGTTGTTCAGCCGCTCCCAGCCGTGCCGCAGCAGCTGGTCGATGTTCGCCTGGTCGCGCACGGCCATGATCAGCGTGAAGCCGAATCG
>JBKOYU010000498.1:0-9811 GCA_046725575.1 Actinomycetota bacterium
CAGATCGTGATCTCGACGCTTCCGCCGGAAGAGTCGGTGTGGCATCGCTTCGACGTCGTGGATCGCGCACGGGCCGAGCACAGTGTGCCGGTGACGCACGTCGTCGCGACCCCGGTCGGGACAGCGGAATCCGCTCGATGACGATCATCGCTGGATTCAGCTCGAGCCGTCAGGGGACCGCGCCGCTCAACCTGGCAGCGCAGATATCGCGCTGGACCGGCGACAAGGTTGTGGCCGCGGCGATCGTGGAACGGCCGTGGCCGGCCAAGGACGACCCCGTCGAGCACGAGTATCTGCGCCATGTCACTTCGGACGCCGCACAGTCACTCGAAAGAGTGGTCAGTCAACTACCTGCAGATCTCGATATCCCCACTGTGGTCCACCAATCGACTTCTATTCCAACAGGTTTGCTCGACCTCGTTACCGCTCACGACGTCAGAATCGTCGTCGTCGGATCGTCGTCTTCGGGATTGCTCGGTCGGGTGGCGCTGGGCAGCGTCACCGAACGGCTGGTTCATACCGCGGCAGTGCCGGTTGCGATCGCTCCGCGCGGCTACCCGCTGGGCCCCGATCCGATACGACGGCTCACCGTCGCGTACGGAGGCGAAGCCGACATCAACGGTCTCATCCCGGCGGCTGCCGAGCTGACCACCCAGTGGCCGGTCCAATTGCGGATCGTGTCGTTCACCGTGCGGCCGGTGGCGGTATTCAGTGGCAAGATCGAGCGTTCGGCGGAAGACCTCGTCATCGAGCAGTGGGCGCGCAGGACGATGGACGATATTGTCAAGCAGCTCAGCGAGGTTCGCGATCGAATCTCGGTTCCAGACGTAGATGTCGTAGTGGGAAGCGGCCATGATTGGCGAGAGGCCGTCGAGAACGTTCCCTGGCAGGCCGGGGACATGCTCTTGCTCGGATCCGGCGCAGCCGGACAGACAGCACACGTATTCCTTGGCTCGGCTGCCTCGAAGATCCTGCGCCACGCTCCTGTCCCCGTGATGATCGTCCCGCGACACCAAATGCCGGCATAGGTCGCGCAGCTTCGACCTCTACCCTGTTGCGGATGACGCACTCGCATGCCCATTCGCACTCGCACCCCGCCGGCCCGGCGCCGTTGGGCCCGATGGCGGCCAGGATCGTCGTCGGCGCACTGATCACCATCGGCGTCGCCGTGCTGGCCGGCGCGGTGTGGCTGTGGCCCAGCCACCAAAAGGTCGACATCCCGCTTCCATTCCAGAACGCGACGGGCGGCGCGGTCACCACCGAAGCAGGCCATGTGCTGTCCAGCAAGGCCGCACCGTGCGGGAGCCCGTCAGCGGGTGCCGTCTTGACCGCCGAACCAGAGCAGGCCCCGGACACAGGTGCCCAATGCATACAGACCCTGGTCAGCATCGGCTCCGGCCCCAACAAGGGCGCCAACACGCTGCTCGAATTCAGTGGCGGACCCGGGCAACCCAACCTCGCCGTCGGCGACCACATCCGGATCAGCCGCCAGGTCGACGCGGCGGGCGCGACCAGCTACGCGTTCTACGACTACGAGCGGACGTGGCCGCTGATCGCCCTCGCGGCGGTGTTCGCCGTCGTGATCGTGGCGGTCGCCGGCTGGCGCGGGCTGCGGGCACTGATCGGCATCGTGGTCGCGTTCGCCGTGCTGGTGGTGTTCCTACTGCCCGCCCTGCGTGACGGCGCATCGGCGATTCCGGTCGCTGTGGTCGCATCGGCGGCGATCCTCTACGCGGTGATCTATCTAGCCCACGGGGTGAGCCTTCGCACCAGCGCCGCCCTGCTCGGCACCTTGACCGCGCTCTTGCTCGCAGCGCTGTTGTCCTGGGGCGCAATCGAATTGGCGCACCTGACCGGGCTCTCCGAGGATCAGAACAACGAAGTCGCCGCCTACCTCGGCAACGTGTCGATCACCGGGCTGCTGCTGGCCGGGTTCATCATCGGCTCGCTCGGTGTGCTCAACGATGTCACCGTCACGCAGGCGTCGACGGTGTTCGAGCTGGCCGAGACCGGCGCCAGCCGCAGAGCCATTTTCCTCGGCGCCATGCGGGTGGGCCGCGATCACATCGCCAGCACCGTCTACACACTGGTGCTCGCCTATGCGGGTAGCGCACTGCCGCTGCTCCTGTTGTTCAGCGTGGCGAACCGGTCCCTCGGCGATGTGTTGACCAGCGAGAGCGTGGCCATCGAGATCGCTCGGTCGGCGGTCGGCGGCATCGCGCTGGCACTGTCGGTGCCGTTGACGACGGCGATCGCGGCGGTGCTCGCGACGGCCGGGGGGCAGGAGCGCTGGGGGCACCGCCCGGCCGAAGGCCAGGGGGACGACCCGGGAAACAACCGGAGCTACCGCTCCAGCAGCTCCAGCAGGTAGGCGCCGTATCCGGACTTGAGCAAGGTGTGCGCGCGGGCCGCAAGCCGGTCGTCGTCGATGAAGCCGGCCCGCCAGGCCACCTCCTCGGGCACGCTGATCTTGAGCCCCTGCCTGCGTTCGATGGTGCGGACGTAGTCGCCTGCGTCCAGCAGGGAGTCGAACGTTCCGGTGTCCAGCCACGCGGTGCCGCGCGCCAGTACCTCGACCGATAGTCGGCCCTGGTTCAGGTAGGTCTGGTTGACCTCGGTGATCTCGTACTCGCCGCGCGCCGACGGTTTCAGCGAGCGCGCGATCTCGATGACGTCGTTGTCGTAGAAGTACAGGCCCGGCACCGCGTAGTTCGACTTCGGTGTGGCCGGCTTCTCCTCGATTGACAGCGCGGTGCCGTCGGCGGCGAACTCGACGACACCGTAGGCAGACGGGTTAGCCACCCAATACGCGAAAATCGCTCCGCCGCTGACCTTTTGGAATCGGCTCAGACTGGTGCCGAGGCTTGGACCGTAGAAAATGTTGTCGCCCAACACCAATACGACCGAACCGTCGCCGATGTGGTCGGCGCCAATCACAAATGCCTGCGCCAGGCCGTCGGGCTGGTTCTGAACCGCGTAGGTGATGTTGATGCCCAAATCCGAACCGTCGCCTAACAATCGGTGGAATGCGGCAGCATCGTCGGGCGTGGTGATGACCAAGATGTCGCGGACGCCGGCCATCATCAGCGTCGACAGCGGATAGTAGATCATCGGCTTGTCGTAAACGGGCAGCAGCTGCTTGGACAGCCCCCTGGTGATCGGATACAGCCGCGTCCCCGATCCGCCGGCCAGGATGATGCCCCGCATCAGCCCACGAGGTCCTTCTCCGTCAGCTCCGTCGCGGCCAGCGCGGCGGCGAGATCGGGGTGCCGGAACACCGACGTGATGTGGTCATGCACGACGCGGAACGACGCCGCCGCGGTCGTGGCCCCCGTTGTCGAGGTGACCTCCTGTTCGACGACGACGACCCCGTCGCGCACAAACATCCGGCCCGGCTCCGCCCTGACGTCAGTGGACTTCGCCCAGCCGAGCAGCGCGGCATGCCCCTGAGCGGCACCCTTGGCGTCGCCGACCTCGATGTCGTCGCTGGACAGCGACAGCAGGGTGTCGAAGTCCCGTTCGTTGAGCGCGTCATGCCAGGCGAGGACGGTCGCGATCTCCGAAGTGGTCATGGTCGAGAAGGTACGCCTCCTAGAACGATGTGTGCTCCAACCAGCCGTCCCAGACGGCGGTGTCGCCGAATACCTCGATGCCGCCCTCGGCTGCGGTGCGCCGGCGCACGATGGCCAGCAGCAGATCCTTGGCCGGGCCGCGCAGCGCCACATCGCCCTTGCCGTGGTCGTGCGACCAGGCGACGCCGTCCTCCCTGTCGCTGGTGATGGTCCACTCCCCTGTGGGGCCGAGGCCGTCGTCGGTGGCGTGCAGGTGCAGTGTCCGCCCCAGCTCCAAGGGCAACGGATGCGATCGAGCCTCGATGCTGACGCGCTCGATCCATTCGCTGATCCCGTCGGCGGCCAGCTCCGGCGACAGGTCGTAATCCAGGCCGAGTGCGAACGCGGCGTCGGCGCGGTGGACCGTGGCCTCATGCAGACGACGGCGGATCCACCAGCCGCACGGGCGCGCACCGAGAAACGTCCACACCCGCGCGTCGGGGCCTACGCGGTCGACGGCGTCAATGATGAGCTGTGCGCCTTTGTTCAACCAGTCGATCGCGGCGTCGGGGTCGTCCGGCGGTTTGCCGTCGCGGACGTCGCGCGGGTCCAATGGTTCGGCCCGGCGGTCGGCGATGATCTGTGCGGCCCAACGGTTTCCGCGCCCAACATGGCGGAACAGCTGCCGCAGCGTCCAGTCGGGGCAGGTCGGCACGGGCGTTGACGGGTCTGCACTGCGGATCAGTTCGCCGAAATCCCGGGTCTGGTCGAGCAGCGCCGCGCGGAAATCCACGCTACGAACCTAACCCAATCTTGGACGCTCAATATTGGACTCTGAAACCTCCGATGAACCTGATCGTGTTGCCGTCGGGGTCGGTGACGGTCGACAACCGCACACCCTTGTTGGCTTCGACGATCTCCCCTGGTTCGAGGCCGCGCTCGCGCACCTGCGCAAGATGACCTGCGAGATCGTCTACAGCGAAGTTGAGTAGGCCCGAGCCTGCCCGCTGCGGATCGCTGAAGACTTGCACCCACGCGCCCGGCAGTACCTGCCATTCGACCAGGGTGGGCATCGGATTGTTGTCGGCCGGTCGGCCGAACAGCGACGAAAACCACCCGTGGCTCTTCTCCACGTCAGACACCGGGACAACGGCCAGTACGTGCTCTATCGACACAGGACACCCCCTCTAATCGGTCCGCAGGGGTATTGACCGGACTACGCGCGCGTACTCATCGCGGGATCGTGCGCCCTGCCAAGTGCGATCGGCAGCGATGACCACCCCCGCAGCACCCGGGTGTCGCGGCGGCTGCCGTTGCCTGCCAGCCGGGCGTCCGGGAAGCGCTCGAAGAACGTCCGCAGCCCGACCTCGCCCTCCGCGCGTCTTCATGCTGCTGTGGCAGGGCTTCGACGGGATGCTCAAGCAGGCGTCTGCTGGGTGACGCTCTTGCCCAGGCAGTAAACCCGCCATCCCGCACCGATCCATCGCTCGTCATCGAGGCAATTGCGGCCGTCGACAACGACTTTGGCGCGCACCGTGTCGGTCAGATCGTCGGGATCGAGCTCGACGAACTCACGCCATTCGGTGAGCACCAGCACGGCGTCGGCGCGCTCGCAGGCTTCCACCACCGACGTCGAGTAGTTCAGCGTCGGGAACAAGCGCTGCGAGTTCTCCATCGCCTTCGGGTCGTAGACGTTGACCGTGGCGCCGTTGAGTTGCAGCATGCCTGCGACGTTGAGCGCGGGTGAGTCGCGGACGTCGTCGGACTCGGGTTTGAACGCGGCGCCCAGCACGGCCACGTTGGCGCCGAGCAGTGAGCCGCCGCACGCCTTGGTCGCGAGATCCACCATCCGGGTGCGGCGCCGCATGTTGATGCTGTCGACCTCGCGCAGGAACGTCAGAGCGTGGTTGGCGCCGAGCTCACCTGCCCGCGCCATGAACGCGCGAATGTCCTTGGGCAGGCAGCCGCCGCCGAAGCCGAGGCCGGCGTTGAGAAAGCGACGCCCGATCCTCGGGTCATATCCCAGCGCGTCGGCCAGCAGGGTGACGTCAGCGTCGACGGCCTCGCACACCTCGGAGATCGCGTTGATGAACGAGATCTTGGTGGCCAGAAAGGCGTTCGCGGACACCTTGACCAGTTCGGCGGTCTGAAGGTCGGTGACCAGGAACGGCACGTCCTCGTCGAGCAGTGGCGCGTACAGCTCCCGGATCGATGCCTCGGCTCGTATCGAATCCCGTTGCACGCCAAGCACAATGCGGTCGGGGTGCAGGGTGTCGTGAACGGCGAAGCCCTCGCGCAGGAATTCGGGATTCCACGCCACCTCGACGTCGACGCCCTCGGGCGCCAGGCCGTGTGCCCGAGCGCTCAGCTCGGCGGCCGTGCCGACAGGCACCGTGGACTTGCCGACGATCACCGCGGGCCGGCGCAGCCGCGGCACCAGGGTGTCGATCACGGCGTGCACGTGGCGCAGGTCGGCGCCGTATTCGCCCTTCTTCTGCGGGGTCCCGACACCCAGGAAGTGCACGTCGGCGAAGTCGGCGGCCTCGTCGTAGTCGGTGGTGAAGCGCAATCGACCGGCAGTGATATTGTCGCTCAACATCTTTCGCAGACCGGGCTCGTAGAACGGGATGTCGCCTGCCGCGAGCTTGGCGACCTTGCCTGCGTCGATGTCGACGCCGATCACGTCGTGCCCGAGTTCAGCCATTCCGGCGGCGTGCGTGGCGCCGAGATAGCCTGTGCCGAAAACGGTGCATCGCATACTGCCTCTATAGGCAGCCGCGATGAGCTAACTGCTAAGGGACACTGAGCGCCAAACCAACGGCAGGTAACGAGTGGTCGTCACCGAGCGCCGCTAGCGATGGCAGAAGATCAGGATGCAGCTTCCTGAGCCTCCCCTGTTGCCGCCGGATCCGCCGTAGCCACCAGATCCACCGGACCCGGAGCCTGGGTATGGGTAATCACCGGGACCACCGGAGCCCCCGCCGTTTCCTGGCGGCTGCCACGGTGGCGGTTCCTGCTGCGGCGGGTCGTCCGGCGGATACTGTGGCTGCTGCCACGGCGGTGACCACGGAGGCGTCCACGGCTTGGGCCGCGGATAGTAAACGGGCGGCGGCAGGTACGGGTTGTACACCGGCGGGTTGTACACCGGCGCCGGGATATAAGGAACCGGCGCGGGTGCCACGGGAGCCGGCGCGGGCAGGGGCGCCTCGGGAGCCGGCGGCGGCGCAGCGGGAGCGGGCGGAGGTGCCTGCGGAGCGGGTGCCTGCTCGACGAACACCTGTCGCGGCGCCTGCTTGGGCGCGGGAGCTTCCTGCACAGCGACGGGCACCGGCGGCTTGATGGTCTCCGCGGGTGGAGGCGGCGCGACCGGCTGCTGAGCCTGCTGAACCGGCGCCGGCGCCGGCGCGGGCGCCGCAGTGCTGGGCACGATCGCGTTCGGGCCCGGACTTGGCCGCTGATCGACCGTCGGCCGGATGCTGACCGCGAGCGAAATGACAAGCGCGACAACGCCAACCACGAAGATCGACGTCAATGCACTGCCGACGAGCAGGAACGGCTTGCGGCCCTCCTCGGCAGCGATCGGCTCCATATCGGTCTGCGCCGCGTAGTCGGCGACCACGTCACCGCTGACCGGAGCCAGCTGTGTCTCCGCGGCGGCAAGGCCCGGGTAGGCGGTGCCTGCCGTGGTCCCGTCGGGATCCTGGGAGTAGGCCAGACCGACGGTGGTCGCCTCGAATGCTGGCGCATTGGCCGATGCCAGCGCTGCGCCACGGGCCAGCGCGATTTCGGGTTCCTCGGGCGCGCTGACGGGGATGCTGACAAGGTTCTCCAGGTGCGCCTTCACCGAGGTGACGTCGACACCTGAGCCGACGACGAACATGCCCTGCGGCGGCGAGTCCTGGGCGTCAACGGCCGCGGCCATGTCGCTGAGGACTGCCATCGCGTCGTCGCTGTGCAGGGAGCGGCTCAACACCTTCACGACGGAGCCGTCGTCGGTCTGCACCACCGAAAGGGTCGCGGTGTCCCGATCGATGAACAACAGCGCGGTGGTGGCGTACCCAACGGCGCGGCCGACGGCCTGGGCCAGTGCGCCGGCGGCATGGCCGTCAGACACCAGCATCACGTCGTCGACGCCACGCGCGGCCAATGCGTCGCGCAATGTCGAGGCTTCGGCGTGGTCACTCCACGTGACGCCAATCGACTTCAGGTGATGGCCACCCGCGGCAGCGCTTTCCTTGGTGCCAAGCACTGCCTCGACGACCTGTTCGGCCGCACTCAAAGACGTTGCTGAGCCATCGTTCGCAGTGATGTCGAAGGCATCGTGGTCGACGATAGACCCGTCGGCTTTCTCACCTTCGACCAGCACCATGCGGACCGTCGTAGGTGTCATCGACACACCTAATACGATGTCCACTGACCCCTCCAAAGTGTTTGCTACGCTATCTAGATCTCTCTTTAGGTCTCACTGCACACGAGCCGACGACCCGATATTTCATCGTCGCGACCAGCTTGACCGTTACATTCGATGGCGTTAGCTGACAGCGATCGTCGGCACCGGTACTAAGACCGTACTCGGCTCAACGACAACCCGTCCTGCGCGGTTCAAAATTCCCTTATGTCCGGGAAGGATTCAGCCTCCTTCTGCCTTCTCGGGTCGCGGACGCGGCGCGCTGCCCAGGTCGCCGAACGACGTGGGACGCCGCGACGGCTGATACCCGTGGACTGCCTCCCCGTACGCGGTCTCAGCGTGCTGCGTGAAGTCGACACCGGTCGTCTCGACCCCACCGACGAAGTGCACGCCGACCACGTCGAGTGAATCGTCGTAGCCGAAGCGGAATTTCGCCCGATGTTCGCGTGTCCGCGGTGTTACCAAACCCTCACGGCCGGGCGCGCGGTCTTCGCGTTGATCCTGCGGCCATGGCGCAGAAGCGCGAGTGGCATGCGCCATCACCGCAGAGTCAACGGTCAGTGGCCCGGCTCAGCTGGACTTGATGAAGTTCTGATATGAGCGCGACGGGGTAGGGCCGCGCTGACCCTGGTACTTGGAGCCGGCCTGCGCGCTGCCGTAGGGGTGCTCGGCGGGGCTGGTCAACCGGAGCAGGCAGAGCTGACCGATCTTCATCCCGGGCCACAGCGTGATCGGCAGGTTGGCGACGTTGGACAGCTCAAGGGTGAGGTGGCCGGAGAAACCGGGGTCGATGAAGCCCGCGGTCGAGTGGGTGAGCAGGCCGAGCCGGCCGAGCGACGACTTGCCCTCGAGCCGGCCGGCCAGATCGTCGGGCAGCGTGCACAGCTCCAGCGTCGAGCCGAGCACGAACTCGCCGGGATGCAGCACGAACGGCTCTCCCGGGTCCGGCTGTACGAGGCTGGTGAGCTCGTCCTGCTGGATGGACGGGTCGATGTGCGTGTAGCGGGTGTTGTTGAAGACGCGGAACATGTTGTCGAGGCGGACGTCGACGCTCGACGGCTGCACCAGGTCCGGATCGTAGGGATCGATACCTAGCCGCTCGGCGGCGATTTCGGCACGGATGTCGCGATCGGAGAGCAGCACGGGACGAGCGTAGCCGCTGGAGTGTTAGCCTTCGTGGTCAAACAGGCCGATGTAGTTCAATGGCAGAACATCAGCTTCCCAAGCTGAATACGCGGGTTCGATTCCCGTCATCGGCTCCACGAAATACCTGGTCAGCGGCTTACCGAGCCCGTTCGATTTGCTGGCTTGTCGAAGCGTATGTGTATATGAGCGAGATCTGCGAGCACCTGACGCACCACGAAATAGCGGTCACGAACCGTTGATTCCGCAATTCCAATGGATCGCCGGTAATCGCTGCTAGATCCGCCAGCTTCGATTGCGTTGAAAACAGTTTCCCATGGTTTGACAGCCGCGCCGACGTCCGTCGCAGTGCGGGCTACCACGCCGCGTTAGCCCAGCTTCGCTGTCGGTGGGTGACGGTGGTTCCACGTCTGATTGGCCCATCGAGCTTCGACCGCGGCAAGTCCCGGCATGCGGCCCGCACGCGCATCTCACGTCGAGCCTCTACCGCATCTTCCATGTTCATCAGCCCCGACGGGCTTGGGCGCTCACCACCCGATGGTCATGGTCGATAGGTTGCTTACGGCTACGCGCTCCAGACTCCGGAGGAACCATGGATAACCCGCGTCGCATCCGCTACGGCGCGATCACTCGGGACGCCATCGGTCCCGGTGCTGCGGAGGCGTTCATCATCATCGCGATCGCCACCATTCTGATCACCCGCCTGTAT
>JBKOYU010000331.1:0-2845 GCA_046725575.1 Actinomycetota bacterium
TGCTGCGTCTCGTCGACAAGGGCGTCGCATGAAGCTGCACCGCCTCGTCCTGACGAACTACCGTGGCATCACGCACCGCGAGATCGAATTCCCCGACCGCGGCGTGGTCGTGGTCAGCGGCGCCAACGAGATCGGCAAGTCGTCGATGATCGAGGCGCTCGATCTGCTGGTGAACTCCAAGGACCGGTCGAACAAGAAGGACGTCAAGCAGGTCAAGCCGACACACGCCGACGTCGGCGCCGAGATCACCGCCGAAATCTCCACCGGCCCTTATCGATTCATCTACCACAAGCGGTTCCACAAGCGGTGTGAGACGCGGCTGACGGTGCTGGCGCCGCGCCGCGAGCAGCTCACCGGGGACGAGGCGCACGAGCGGGTCCTTGCCCTGCTGGACGAGACCGTCGACATGGAACTCTGGCAGGCGCAGCGGGTGCTGCAGGCGGCGTCGACGGACGTGGTGGATCTGTCGGGCTGCGACGCGCTGTCGCGCGCGCTGGATGTAGCGGCGGGCGAAGCCGTGCAGCTGTCCGGGGCGGAACCTCTGCTGATCGACCGCATCGACGCCGAATACCAGCGTTACTACACGGCGACCGGCCGCCCGACCGGCGAGTGGTCTGCCGCCATCACGCGGCTGCGCGAGGCCGACGGCGAGGTGGCCCAGTGTGCCGCGGCGGTGGCGGAGGTCGACGATGCGGTGCGCAGGCATGCGGCGCTGACCGACGACCTGGCACGGCTCACCGAGGAGCTGGCCGATGCGGCCAAATGCCTCACCGAGGCCCGTGTTGCGGCCGAGGCCGTCGCCGCGTTGACTCAGCAGCTGAAGCAGGCCGAGGTGGTCGCTGCCGCTGCGGACGCCACTCACGCCGCATCGATCGCGGCGCTCACCGAGCGGCGACGGCTGCGGGCGGACATCGACGAGCGGACGGCCGCGATCGCCGAGCTGGAGGCAGCAGCGGCCGAAGCCATCGACGAGCTCACCACCGCCGCTGAAGTGCAGGAGGCGGCCGAGGCCGCGGCGGAAGAGGCGCGCGCCGCGGTAGAGGCATCGCAGGCCCGCGTCGACACCGCCCGGCGCGTGGTTGTGCGGGTGACCGACCGCGACGAGGCCAACCGGCTGGAAACCCGCCTCGCCAAGCTCGACGCGGCGGGGCGCGAACTCGACCGCGTGGAACGCGAGCTCGCGGGCATCGCGCTGACCGATGACACCATGCGTGCGATCGAGACCGCCGCCATCGCGGTCGAGCGGGCTGCCGGCCAAGCCGAACTTGCCTCAGCCCAGGTCGAACTTGCCGCGATCGCCGATGTCGAGGTGCGTATCGACGGTGTCCCGGTCGCCATCGAGGCCGGCGGCAGCTGGGCCGCCAGTGTCAGCTCGCCGACCGACATCGAACTGCCGGGCCTGCTGCGCGCCTGGGTGGTGCCGGGAACTCCGGCGTCGGATTCACAGGCCAAACTCGAAGCGGCTCAAGAGGTTCTGGCGGCAGCGCTCGCGAAGGCGCGGGCCGCGGATGTCGCGGAGGCACGGCGGCTGGACCAACGTCGCCGCGAGTTGACGGCTTCCCGCGAGAAGCTGCATGCCACGTCCGAGGCGCTGGTCGGCGACGACACCGTGGACGAATTGCGAACGCGCCTAGCTGAATTGCGCGACGGCGAGCCCGCCGAGCAGGGCCTGTGGGATACCGTGGCCGCCGATCCGGCGGCCGCCCGCGCCGACCTTGACGCCGCGGTGGCCGCACACAAGCAGGCGATGGCGGACTGCGAGACACATCGCAAGGTCGCAGAAGCCGCGGCAAAGCGGCTGGGGGAGAGGACGTCACGCGCCAACGTCGCCCGCGAGAAACTGGCCGCTGCTCAGACCGAACTGACCGCCGCATACGAGAGGTTAACCCTGCAGCGGTCGACGGCCACCGATGACGAGCTAGCGGTCAAGGCGGAGGCCGACGGTGAGCAGGCGCGGCGCGCGACCGGACTCGTCGCGGAACTGGGCGCCGAATTGGCGCGTAGCGCGCCGGACACTGTCACCGCCGCGCTGAACGATGCGGTCCGCCGGGCTGACTCGCTGGACAGCCGCCACGATGAGGTGTCGGAGGCGTTGCGCGAGGTCACCGCGCAGCTCAGGGTCTACGGCACCGAGGGCCGCAAGGGGCAGCTCGACGCCGCCCAGACCGAACGCGAGCATGCCGAAGCGGAGTACCTGCGGATGCATCGACGTGCCCGCGCTGCGCAACTGCTGCGCTCGGTGATGGCGCGGCACCGTGACGCCACCCGGCTGCGCTACGTCGACCCGTTCCGTAACCAGGTGGAGCGGTTTGGCCGCATCGTGTTCGGCGACAGCTTCGAAGCCGAGATCGACAGTGCACTGCGGATCTGCAGCCGGACAGTGGCGGGCCGCACCGTTCCGTACGAGTCGCTGTCGGGCGGCGCGAAGGAACAGATGGGCATCGTCGCGCGGTTGGCTGGCGCGGCCCTGGTGGCCAAGGAGGACAGCGTTCCGGTGGTCATCGACGACGCGCTCGGCTTCACCGACGCCGACCGGCTCACCAAGATGGGGGCGGTGTTCAACGCCGTCGGTGGCGACGGCCAGGTGATCGTGTTGACGTGCAGCCCGCAGCGCTACGCCAGCGTGGCCGGTGCCCACCACATCGAGCTGACGGCATAGGCCTGGCAAATGTGCCGCCTGCGGGCCCGCGCGGTGCCATAGTGGACAAAGGGACGACGCTGTGGGGGCCCGGTTGAGCGCGAGCGAAGTTCGAGGGGTAACAGGCAGGACCGACATCTGGCTGCCGGTAGCCCTGCTGATATTGGCTGGACTCGGTTGGTGGTGGTCGGCCGTCAGCGCCGGAGA
>JBKOYU010000527.1:0-4386 GCA_046725575.1 Actinomycetota bacterium
GCCGTCGACGGCTCGGAAGCCGACTTCCGGGCGGTCGGGCAACGAATGCCGTTCGTCCGGTTCGTGCCGCGAGCCTAAGGTTTCACGGACGAGGCACAACTCCTACGTTCAGAGAAACAGCGTGCCCCGCAGCGCCGCACGCATACCGGCTCAGGGGCCCGGATCCAGCGCCGCACCCTGCCCGCTCCACGAACTTTGGTGTCTAGGGGCCCACACTCAGGCCGGCCTGGTCAATGACCGGCTATACACAAAAGACCTAGTAGACGACGGGTATTCCGGAGGCGCGGGCCTCGTCGGGATCGGTAATGCCCAAGCGGCCCTGCAGCCGGGCGAAGCTCGTGCGTCGCCCCTCAAAAGCGACGATCTCGCCGTCCACCACGAACCGAGAGGTGTCTTGCTTCGCAAGTGCGTCGACGATCTCCGGATAGGTTCCGTTGAGTGACAGGCGGTTTCGCGACAGCAGCCGTACCTGATCGCCGTCGCGGAACGCCAGCCCGCGCACACCGTCCAGTTTGCGTTCGAAGATCCACTCGGGATCGGAGAAGCGCTCGTTGGTCAGCATGGCCAGGGTCGGGGACCGCCACTCCGGAACTTTCACGACAACTCGTCGAGTGTGCGTCCCGATAGCACCGACTCCGGTCGGCTGCGCACCGGTTTGCGCCTGCCGTCGGCGTCGTCGTCGGCCTTCTTGACCAGAAGCCACGCCTCGTCCTTGCCCTGGCGGAGGCGGGTGAGGGCGAAGCCGCCGTGCAGCTTCTCGCCGTCCAGTCGGAACGACAGATGCCCGCTCTGTAACGCCTCGGCCATATCGCGATCGGTGGAGTACGTACCGCGGTCCCAGACGATGACGCGGCCGGCGCCGTATTCGCCCTCGGGGATGACGCCCTCGAAGTCCTCGTACTCCATCGGATGGTCCTCGGTGCGCCGAGCCATCCGCTTGTCCTTCGGATTGATCGACGGCCCCTTCGGCACCGCCCACGACACCAGTACACCGTCGATCTCGAGCCTGAAGTCGTAGTGGTCGGTGGTTGCCGCGTGGTGCTGGATTACAAAGCGGGGCTGCTTGCGCGACCCACGGCGACGACGCCCCCGCGGTTCTGGACTGCGGCCCGACCGTCGTTTGCTCCGGTACTCCTTCAATGTCATGGTTTGTGGATACCCGCAGGCAAGGCCGCGGGAAACCGCACTAGGCCAGCCGCGATCAGCACACAATATTCGGCACGGCGAGCGACTCGGCCATACCGGGATCGCACGATCGGGCCGCTGGCAACCCGCTAGGCAGTACGTCGGAATCAAGCGAAGGTCAGCCCTTGCGACGCACCATGACGATCAGCACACAGCTAGCCGTCCCGTCTGGCATTGCTTAACGCGCGGCTCCACCACAGCAGTTCGTCCAGTACACCGTTCAACTGTTGTTCGTCTCTCGAATCTCCCATAAAGACACCATCTTTGAGCTTGCTCGGGATCCCGCTAATGTGCAATGCGTCGCGCAGGGGGGCCATTTGCAGCTCGATGAGAACGAGCCGCAGTTGTTCGACCCCACGCGCACCCGAGACGCCCCCGTAGGTGACGAAACTGGCCGGCTTGCGCACCCATTCGGCGTAGAGGTAATCGAGCGCGTTCTTCAGAACGGGTGTATAGCCGTGGTTGTATTCCGGGCTGACGAAGAGATATCCGTCGGCCTGCACCACTTTCTGCGCCCACCGCTGTTGCAGCGCGCGCTAATAACCCTGACCAATGGTGATTGCGGCACCGGCTGTTCGGCCGACAGGTCGACATGGTCTGCGCGCGGACGGATCCCCTCGCCAGGTCATCGACTTGACGCCGTCCTGGGTCGCTGGACCTAATGGCTCGGTGGCGGCAGAATCCCACGTCGCAACGCAGGACCAACGTTGGCCATGACCCGTTGCAGCAAGGCGTCGTAAGCCGCACCGTCCTTGACCATATCCATCAGACCGTTGTGCGCCAGGTAGGCGTCAACACGCTGCTCGATCGACCAGTTCGCATAGATCCGCCCGGTGAACTCAGAGCCGAGAAACTTCCATGCGATCGCGTCGAGTTCCCGCTCGGTCCCCGCTACGTGAGTGGTTGACATCAGAATCCCCTCGAGGCTCCCAATCATCTTCGCACCGAGTGGCCGCGATAAGAATCCCCGCGGGCCGACTCGTTTGCGTGAGCAATCGTGGCAGCACGTTGCCTACGCGCCGCGCCAGGTGAGAGGCATGCCCTTGGCCGCGAGCCAACGGTTGAGGTCGTAGTCGTGCCTGGATAGGCCGTCAATCGCCGACACCGCGGTTTGCACCGCATGTTCGCCCGTCTCGGGCGTGAGCAGGCCGTGCCGCACGGCCGTCAGCAGCTCGTCGACGTCGGACAGCTCCACGCCGACGCCGGTCTGCACGACCAGGTCCAGGTAGTGGTCCTCGGCGTGCCATGCCATGGCGCCCGGGGTGTACCGGCCGACGTCGAGGTAGTAGTCCTGGTCGAGTTCGTGGCCCGGGTTGAAGTGGAACACCGTGGCCCGCAGGCCAAGCGACGGCAGCAGCCACGACTCCATGTAGTGGAACTGCGCCCGGCCAGGGGTTGGCCGCGCCATATACAGGCCCCACGGCTCGACGGTGTAGACGTCGACGGCCCGCACGATGCCCTTGGGATCGGTGTTGGTGTGGGCGATCAGGTCGAAGGTTTCGTGCTTGGGAGCGTGGATACCGTCAGCATAGGCCGCCGGCCGGATCACTCCACTGATCGACCGTGCCAGGACATCGCGGCGCGCAGCGTCGCCTCGAGGGCGCGATGGACGTCGCGCAGTGGCCGGATGTCGCGGCCGGCGCGGCACAGCAGGATCGCGCCTTCGATGGCTCCAACCACGAGGGTGGCTAATCGCCGCGCATCCGTGCGGCCGACACCCGCGCGAAGCAACGCGTGTGCGATGAGGTCCTGCCAGCGGGCGAATGCGGCGGCCGCCGCTGCGGTGGCGGTCGACCCCGCGTCGGCCTCGGCGGCGACAGCAACGATCGGGCAGCCGGCGCGAAAGTTGCTGTCCTCGAGCACCTCTCGCCATGCGTCCACAAACATGCCGAGGGCGACGATCGGTTCGCCGTTCTGAGCGGCCCGCTCTATCTGTCGCTCGATCACCGCGGCGGCCCACGCGACCGTGTCGGCCGCAAGCTGTTCCTTGCCACCTGGGAAGTGGTGGTAGATCGAACCGCGTGGCGCGCCGCTGTGCTCGATGACGTCGCGAAAGCCCGTGCCGCTGTAGCCGCGCTCTCTGAACAGCAAAGCGGCGCTTTGGATCATCCGGTTTCGGCTATCGCTGGTTATGACGGTCATCATAGTCTAAGGCCGGAACTATGCCAAGTGTCATAGTCGACCAACGGGACCACGTCCTGCACATTGGGCTCAACCGGCCCGCAAAGAGAAACGCCTTCAACGTCGAAATGCTGGAGGAGCTCGGCCGCGCGTATGAACGCCTGGAACGCGACGACGATCTGCGCGCGGGCATGCTGTACGCGCATGGCGTCGAAGTAGTGAATGAGCTCGACCGCGCCGCTTGAGCTGGCAGAACGATTGACGTCCTCCGGGCGCTAAGCCTCGGGAATCACGCATGTCGGTGCCGGGTTCTACCCTGGTGAACATGGCTTTCGCTACCGAACATCCCGTGCTCGCGCACTCGGAGTACCGCGCCGTCGACGAGGTCGTCCGGGTCGGCGGCCGCTTCGAGGTGGTCAGCCCGCACGCGCCGGCCGGTGACCAGCCGGCCGCCATCGAGGAGCTGGAGCGCCGCATCAGGGCGGGGGAGCGCGACGTGGTGTTGCTCGGCGCCACCGGCACCGGCAAGTCGGCCACCACCGCATGGCTGATCGAGCGGCTGCAGCGCCCCACGCTGGTGATGGCCCCGAACAAGACGCTGGCCGCCCAGCTCGCCAACGAACTGCGAGAGATGTTGCCGCACAACGCCGTTGAATACTTCGTCTCGTACTACGACTACTACCAGCCCGAGGCGTACATCGCGCAGACCGACACCTACATCGAGAAGGACAGCTCGATCAACGACGATGTGGAGCGGCTGCGCCACTCGGCGACGTCGAGTCTGCTGTCCCGCCGCGACGTCGTTGTGGTCGCGTCGGTCTCCTGCATCTACGGCCTCGGCACACCGCAGTCGTACCTGGACCGCTCGGTCGAGCTGCAGGTCGGCCAGGAGGTGCCACGCGACGCGCTGCTGCGGCTGCTCGTCGACGTCCAGTACAACCGCAACGACCTGGCGTTCACCCGCGGCTCGTTCCGGGTCCGCGGCGACACCGTCGAGATCATCCCGTCCTATGAGGAGCTCGCCGTGCGTATCGAGTTCTTCGGCGACGAGATCGAAGCCCTCTACTACATGCATCCGCT